>CABQSN010000028.1:0-14300 GCA_902466845.1 uncultured Haemophilus sp. | reverse complement strand
TTCACATTAAACCAATTACTCAGCTGCTTTCTTTTTCAAGTATTGATAGAGCTCGTCTTTAATCCGTAATTTTTCTTTTTTCAAGTTCTCAATTTCCGTATGAGTAGCGAGTTCTATGTTATCAATCTTATTTTTGATCTCTTGGTCTAACACATTGTGTTTTTCAAACAAGCGATCAAAATAAGCATCTTTGTTTTTAAGATTAGTGATTAAATCGCGAAATTCAGGAAACATAGGTTACTCCTCTTGGTTAACGTTCATTTTCATTATAGAACTTTTTTTTGCTATTTCTAGTGCCTCATTCTCAGAATTTGACAGAGATCACAAAATTAAATCATGGCAAAGTGCGGTCATAAAATTGGATGTTTTTGAAGAGGTTAATAAAAGAAAAATCAGGGTTTTAACTGGTTTATTTGCTCAAAGCACGCTAGAATAAAGGTATCTGTTTCATAATGAAAAATAGGGAATTCCAATGATCGATCCAAATTTACTCCGTAATAATCTGACTGAAGTAGCAGAAAAATTAAAAGTAAAACGTAACTTTATTCTTGATACGGAAAAACTTACCGCATTAGAAGAACAACGCAAAGATTTACAAGTAAAAACTGAAACATTACAAGCAGAGCGTAACGCGCGTTCCAAAGCCATTGGTGCAGCAAAAGCACGTGGTGAAGACATTGCACCATTATTGGCTGAAGTAGATAACATGGGCGAACAGCTTAACGAAGCGAAAACTCAACTTGATGCCGTGTTAGCAGAAATCAATCAAATCGCGTTAAGCATTCCAAACATCCCGGCAGATGAAGTGCCATTAGGTAAAGATGATACTGAAAATAAAGAAATTTTACGTTGGGGTACACCGCGTACATTTGATTTTGAGATCAAAGATCACGTGTCATTAGGTGAAGATGCCAATGGTTTAGATTTTGCAGCAGGGGCTAAATTAGCTGGTGCGCGCTTTGCGGTAATGAAAGGCCAGATTGCTAAAATGCACCGTGCATTAGCACAATTTATGCTAGATCTTCATACCGAACAACATGGTTATTTAGAAGCTTATGTACCTTATTTAGTCAACCATGCGACCCTTTATGGAACAGGCCAATTACCAAAATTTGGTGAAGATCTATTCCATACTTTAGCGCTAGAAGGCGAACAACCTTACGCATTAATCCCGACAGCGGAAGTGCCAGTGACTAACCTTGTCCGTGATGTGATTGTTGATGAAGCAGATTTGCCAATCAAAATGACTGCACATACACCATGTTTCCGTTCTGAAGCAGGATCTTATGGTCGTGATACCCGTGGTTTAATTCGTATGCACCAATTCGATAAAGTGGAAATGGTACAAATTGTAGATCCTGATAAATCTATGGAAGCGCTTGAAGAATTAACAGGCCATGCAGAAAAAGTATTACAACTTTTAAATCTACCATATCGTAAAGTATTACTTTGTACTGGTGATATGGGCTTTGGTTCTTGCAAAACTTACGACTTAGAAGTGTGGGTGCCTGCACAAGATACTTACCGTGAAATTTCTTCTTGTTCAAACATGTGGGATTTCCAAGCGCGTCGTATGCAAGCACGTTGCAAAGCGAAAGGGGATAAGAAAACTCGCTTAGTGCATACATTGAATGGCTCTGGTTTGGCAGTTGGTCGTACATTAGTGGCCGTGCTTGAAAACTACCAAAATGCAGACGGTTCAATTACGGTGCCAGAAGTATTACGTCCTTACATGGGCGGATTAGAAGTGATCTGCAAATAATTAATAATATATTAATTCAATTTAGGGCTAATTTTTATTAGCCCTTTCTTTCATTTAGAGCAATGAGATTTTTATTCTAGTCTTTGAGATAAATCCACATCAATATTCATGCGTTTAGAGGTAATCTTATAAGGTATCAATTTTTAGGAGAATAATAATGACTGATAAACGACCATTTCCATTACCAACAGGGTATTTTGCGATTCCATTAGGTTTAGGTGCCTTGTCTTTAGCTTGGCTGCATATAGGCGATACGCTCTCTTTTTCTCGGAATGTGAGTGATATTATTGGATTAATTTCTGTTTCAGTATGGGCACTTTTCGTCTTGCTTTATATTTATAAAATGATTTATTTCTCTCACGAAGTACGCGATGAATATTGTTGTCCGATACGTTTTTCTTTTCTCGCCTTAATACCGATTACAACCATGTTAAGCGGGGATGTTCTATATCGTTGGTATCCTCTCATTGGTGAGGGATTAATTTGGATTGGGACAATTGGGCAATTATTGTTTGCTTCAGTGCGTATTAGTGCGTTATGGAAAGATGGCACATTTGAGGAAAAATCGACATTGCCACCGTTTTATTTGCCCTCTGTGGCGACTAACTTTACAAGTGCCTCATCATTAGCCTTGTTAGGCTATCAAGATTTAGGCTATTTGTTCTTAGGTGCAGGGATGATTGCTTGGATTATTTATGAACCGGTGTTATTCCAACGTTTACGCGTGTTGCAAATTGAACCACAATTTCGTCCAACCATGGGGATCATTCTCGCCCCAGCATTCGTGGGATCCTCGGCGTATTTATCGCTTAATGGGGGAGAGATCGATCTTTTCGTTAAGCTCTTATGGGGATACGGCTTTTTACAAATGTTCTTTTTAATTCGCCTTTTCCCTTGGATTAGTGAAAAAGGGATGAATATTGGTTTTTGGTCTTTTTCATTCGGATTAGCTTCTTTAGCAAACGGGGCAGTTTCTTTTGTTCATCATCACGTACTTAGCGGGTTGGCAAACGGTGCGTTTATCTTTGCTAACTTGATGATTGGTGGGTTAGTACTGATGACGCTAGGAAAGCTCTTAAAAGGACAATTTTGGTTAAAGTAGCTTAAATAGAAAGTGCGGTCAGATCAAAATTGACCGCTCTTTTTATGAATTTTTAATCACAACTTATCATTTACAAAAAAACTAGACATGCCGTTTTGCTGTTGATGTAAATGCAATCTTATCTGGTCGATAACTAATACTCCCATATTGAAATGGTCGCCCATCAGCCAAATAAGTAGTACTCGTCACATTCACAACCATGTCATACTCACCAAGATCGATCGCATTTTTTTCTTCTTCATTCGCATAGCGAAAGACAATTTTTCGTTGTGAGTGGCTAATTCTTAATTTTAATTCGTTTTCTAAATAGTGATAAATAGAATGCTCAGCGATTTCTCGGCTAATAAAAGGCACGATGCGGCGATCAAAATAAGACACTTCATGCTCAACCGCTTCACCATCAATTTCACGGAGACGAGCAATGCGGTAGAAATCGATCTGATCATTGACATTAAAGATATCCATCAATTCTTCTTCGCCTTGCACAATATACAAGCTGGTTAATGTCGTTTTTACTTGGTGTGTTGAGGCACTGTTTAATTCGTTAACGGTTTTAATTTCAGAAAGCATTTGTGGCTTAGATAAGTCATGCTCTAAAACAATCGAATTTCGACCTTGTTGCTTTTGAATATAGCCATCAATTTCAAGTAGAGAAAGCGCTTTTCGAATAGTATCTTTGGAAAAACCGTAGCTTTGCATGAGTTCATTTTCACTCGGGAGTTCTTGCAATGGCGCTAAATTACCATTGTTAATTTGGCTTTTTATCTCGTTATAGACCTGCTTGTACTTGCTCATTTCTTATCCTTTTATCAGCCGCTCCATAAATGTGTTAATAGCATATCATAAAATCCTTAATGTTATACGTATAAATTTTAATGAAAACCAATCTTTTACGAAAATGTTTTAAACTTTTACGTATATGTTGTTGCATTAAAATATGTTTAGGTTAGAATAAGCGAAAAATGATGACGTCCTAAAGGAGATATTATGCTTACTCGTTCAAGTGGTGTTCTTATGCACATTACCTCACTACCAAATGCATTTGGGATTGGTAGTTTTGGGCAATCCGCTTATGATTTTGTCGATTTTTTAGTTGAAACCAAACAAACTTATTGGCAAATTCTTCCACTCACTACCACCAGTTATGGTGATTCTCCTTATCAATCTTTCTCTGCGATTGCAGGCAATACTCACCTTATTGATTTTGACTTATTAACCCAAATGGGCTTGTTGAAAGAATCGGATTATGCTTCGGTCAATTTTGGTGATGATCCAACTAGCGTGGATTATGAACGTATCTTTTACGCACGCCGTCCGATTTTAGAAATAGCCGTGAAAAATTTTTTAGCGAATCAAGCATTCCAAGCAGATTTCAAGAATTTTGAGAAAAACAACCGCTTGTGGCTAGACGATTTTGCTGAGTTTATGGCAATTAAAGAGCATTTCGGCAATCAAGCATTGCAAAAATGGGATGATAAAAAAGCTGTGGCTCGAGATCCAAGTGCATTGGAAAAATATCGCATCCTGTTAGCGGAGCAAATTCAGTACTTTAAAGTGACGCAATATTTCTTCTTCAAACAATGGAGTGAGTTAAAAGATTACGCTAATCAAAGGGGCATTAAGATCATCGGTGATATGCCGATTTATGTGGCGGCAGATAGCGTAGAAGTTTGGACAAAACCAGAACTCTTCCAATTAGATGAAGAACGTAATCCGCTTTTTGTCGCGGGGGTCCCAGCCGATCAATTCAGTGCAACAGGACAACTTTGGGGTAACCCGCTTTACGCTTGGGAAGAACATAAAAAACAAGGCTACGCTTGGTGGATTCACCGCATTGAAGAAAGCTTCAAAATTTATGATGTACTTCGCATCGACCATTTCAAAGGTTTTTCCGATTATTGGCAAGTGGATGGAAAAGCTGATATTGCTAAATACGGTAGTTGGCAACCAGGTCCAGGCTATGATTTATTCAAAGCCGTTAAAGAGCAATTGGGCGATTTACCGATTATTGCCGAAGATTTAGGTAATATTGATGATAAAGCCAGAAAACTGCTTGCAGATTGTAATTACCCAGGCATGAAGATCCTGCAATTTGGTTTTGAAGATATCAGCGGAAAAAGCTTAGATAGCCCGCATTATTGCATCCCGCATTCCATTGTTTATACCGGCACACATGATAACGATGTGACCAATGGTTGGTATAACAGCCTGACTGAACAACAGCAGCAATATATCAATGATTATACGCATCGCCATGAGGATGAATCGATTTGCCAAGCGATGATTCGTCAGCTTTTTGCAACCGTTAGCAATACCGCGATTGCAACAATGCAAGATGTTTTAGATTTGCCAGCCAGTTCAAGAATGAACGTGCCTTCAACAATTGGTGGAAACTGGCAATGGAGAATGCAGCAATCAGATTTAACGCAAGATAAAAAAGACTTTTTAGAAAAAATGACCACGTTATATCAACGTGCTAATCAGGAAAACCCAATGATTAAATTTAGTACATTTGTAAAAAATGAAACAAATAAGTCGCTTGAGCAATTAAGTGATAAAGAAACTTATATTCAATTATTAAATTACGTAAAAGCACTTTCTGCAGATAAACCTAAAAACACGGGTAAACGTAAGGTTTACTATATCTCAGCTGAGTTTTTAATTGGTAAATTACTTTCTAATAACTTGATTAACCTTGGTGTGTATCAAGATATCAAAGCGGAATTAGAAAGTGCGGGTAAATCATTAAGCCATATTGAAGATATTGAGCCAGAACCGTCTTTAGGAAATGGTGGTTTAGGGCGTTTGGCTTCTTGTTTTATTGATTCAATGTCTACCCTTGGCTTAAATGCTGAAGGGGTAGGTTTAAATTATCATTATGGGTTGTTCAAACAAGTCTTTAAAAAGAATGAACAACATGCAGAGCCTAATGATTGGATTGAAGATAACTCTTGGTTAATTCCAACAGATATTAGCTATGAGGTGCCATTTAAGAAATTTACGTTAACCTCTAAATTAGATCGTATTGATATTTTAGGTTATAAGAAAGACACGAAAAACTATCTCAATTTATTTGATATTAAATCAGTGAATCCTAAACTGATTAAGAAAGGTATTGAGTTTGATAAAACTGCGATTGAAGAAAATCTGACTTTATTCCTTTACCCTGATGATTCAGATAAAAATGGGGAATTGCTGCGTATTTATCAACAATACTTCATGGTATCAAATGCTGCACAATTATTAATTGATGAAGCGATTGCACGTGGTAGTAATTTACATGATTTAGCGGATTATGCGTATGTACAGATCAACGATACACACCCTTCGATGGTGATTCCTGAATTAATTCGCTTATTAACCGAAAAACATAAAATTAAGTTTGCTGAAGCCGTTGAAATTGTACGTAATATGGTAGGCTATACCAACCATACCATTTTGGCTGAAGCATTAGAAAAATGGCCACTCGCTTATTTAGATGAAGTGGTGCCGCATTTAGTGGTGATCATTAAGAAATTAGATAAATTAGTGCGAGCAGAATATAAAGATCCTGCCGTACAAATTATTGATAAACAAAAACGTGTGCATATGGCGCATATGGATATTCACTTTTCAAATTCTGTAAATGGTGTGGCAGCATTACATACGGAGATTTTGAAAAATTCAGAACTTAAAGCGTTCTATGCGTTATATCCTGAAAAATTCAACAATAAGACAAACGGCATTACTTTCCGTCGTTGGTTAGAGTTTTCTAACCAACCATTAGCCGCTTACATTAAAGAATTGATTGGTGATGAGTATTTGCATGATGCAACGAAATTAGAGAAATTGTTAGCCTTTAAAGATGATAAAAAGGTTCATCAACAATTAGCGAAAATTAAGTTTGAAAACAAATTAGCACTAAAAGCGTACCTTAAAGAAAATAAAGGTATTGAGTTAGATGAAAATTCAATCATTGATACGCAAATTAAGCGTTTCCATGAATATAAACGCCAACAAATGAATGCGCTTTATGTGATTCATAAATACTTAGAAATTAAAGCGGGTAAATTACCAAAACGTAAAATTACCGTGATTTTCGGCGGAAAAGCGGCACCTGCTTATATTATTGCACAGGATATTATTCACTTAATTCTTTGTTTATCTGAGTTAATCAATAATGATCCTGAAGTGAATAAGTATTTAAACGTCCATTTAGTGGAAAACTATAATGTGAGCGTGGCAGAAAAACTGATTCCAGCAACCGATATTTCAGAACAAATTTCACTTGCCTCTAAAGAAGCTTCCGGTACTGGTAATATGAAATTTATGCTGAATGGCGCGTTAACCTTAGGCACAATGGATGGCGCCAATGTTGAAATTGCTGAATTAGCCGGTGCTGAAAATATCTATACATTCGGTAAAGATTCAGAAAGCATTATTAAACTTTATGAAACAGCAGGTTATGTTTCAAAAGTGTATTATGAAAACGATAAAGAGATTAAAAGAGCGGTCGATTTTATTCTGAATCCTGCCGTAGTGAAATTAGGCAATAAAACACGTTTAGAACGTCTTTATAACGAATTATTGAATAAAGACTGGTTTATGACGTTAATTGATTTTAATGCTTATGTTGAAGCGAAAGAACAAATCTTAGCCGATTATGAAGATCAAGATAGTTGGAATGAGAAAGTCGTTCACAATATCGCAAAAGCGGGCTTTTTCTCATCAGACCGCACGATCGCTCAATATAATGCAGACATTTGGCATTGTGAGGGCTAAGGGGAAGCAATGAAACTACTTACCCTGAATGTACACGCTTGGTTAGAAGCTAACCAAGCGGAAAAAATAGAGATTCTTGCTGAGACTATTGTGGAAAAGGGTTATGACATCATTGCCTTACAAGAGGTTAATCAATTGATGTCGTCTCCTGCTATTTCGCCAACGTTAAAGCAAGATAACTATGGTGTCATTCTGTTAAATAAAATCAATCAACGCGTTGCACAGAAATACTCGCTTTTTTGGAGCAATTCGCATATTGGTTACGATAAATATGATGAGGGCATTGCGTTTTTAACGCGCTTGCCTGTTTATGATGTTGATGCGTTTTATTGTAGCCAACATCAACGTCTTGACTCGATTCTCTCGCGTAAAATCATTGGCTTGACGGTAGAATATCAAGGCCAGTTAATTGAATGTTATTCTTGCCATATCAATTTGCCAAATTGTGATGGTGAAAACCAACTTGATAATATTCGTTATATTGTAGAGCGAAGTCAAAGTGCGAATCTTAAAATCCTGATGGGGGATTTCAATACTGATGCAATAAGCGATCAGCAAGCTTACCAGCAGATTAAATCCTTAGGCTTATTCGATACATTTGAAATGGCAGAGCAGAAGGATAGCGGTATCACTGTGGAGAAAGCGATTGACGGTTGGAAAGGCCATAGTGAAGAAAAGCGATTAGATTATATTTTTTTAAACCAAGCAAAAAGGGTTTTATCCAGTCAGGTTATTTTTAATGGTAAAAATAAACCGATTGTTTCCGACCATTTTGGCGTAGAAGTAGCTCTCATCTTGTAGGAGAATCAATATGAAAAAAATGCTCAGTTTTGAATTTTGGCAAAAATTCGGTAAGTGCCTAATGGTTGTGATTGCTGTGATGCCAGCCGCGGGTTTAATGGTGAGTATTGGTAACTCACTGCCTTTGATTAGCGATGCGGAATGGCTAGCGCTTGTCGGAAACATTATCGCCCAAATTGGTTGGGGGATTATTGGTAACCTTCATTTATTATTTGCTTTAGCGATTGGTGGTAGCTGGGCAAATGAGCGTGCAGGTGGCGCATTTGCAGCGGGTCTTGCTTTCATTTTAATTAACTTAATTACCGGTAACTTTTTCGGTGTGAAACTTGAAATGCTAGCGGATCCAAATGCACATGTAAGTACAGTATTGGCCGGTGAAATTCCTGTGGCGAATTACTTTGTGAATGTGCTTGGGCAACCTGCGTTAAATATGGGTGTATTCGTTGGTATTATCGCTGGTTTTGTGGGTGCAACAACTTTTAACTGTTACTACAATTTCCGTAAATTACCTGAAGTACTGACATTCTTTAATGGTAAACGCTTCGTTCCTTTCGTTGTTATTTATCGTTCTGTATTAGTGGCGATCTTCCTATCATTATTCTGGCCTTTAGTTCAGACAGGAATTAATCATTTCGGTCAATGGATTGCTAACTCACAAAACTCAGCGCCAATTTTAGCACCATTTATTTACGGTACCTTAGAGCGTCTATTGCTTCCATTTGGTTTACACCACATGTTGACTATCCCAATGAACTACACTTCATTAGGCGGTACTTATGAATTCTTAACAGGTGTACAACAAGGTAAACAAGTATTTGGTCAAGACCCACTATGGCTTGCATGGATTTCTGACTTAATTAACCTTAAAGACGCGGGTAATGTAACCCAATATAACGAGCTACTTTCAACCGTGACACCTGCTCGCTTTAAAGTAGGACAAATGATAGGTTCAACCGGTATCTTAATGGGTTTGACTCTCGCAATGTATATCAATGTGGATGAAGACAAGAAAAAACTCTATAAAGGTATTTTCCTTTCTTCTGCACTTGCGGTGTTCTTAACTGGTGTGACTGAACCAATTGAATACATGTTTATGTTTGTCGCTTTACCGCTTTATATTGTTTATGCGTTAGTACAAGGTTGTGCTTTCGCCATGGCAGATATTGTGGACTTACGTGTGCATTCATTCGGTAACATTGAGTTCTTAACACGTACACCAATGGCGATTAAAGCCGGCATTGGTATGGATGTGATCAACTTTATTTGGGTATCTATCCTTTTTGCAGTAGCCATGTTCTTTATCGCGAACTTTATGATTAAGAAATTTAATCTCGCGACAGCAGGCCGTAATGGTAACTATGATGCGAAAGGTTCAGATGAAGCTTCTAGCAATGAGACAAAAGTTGCGGATGCTAGCGCACAAGTTATCCAAATCATCAACTTACTTGGTGGACGTAATAACATTGCAGATGTTGATGCTTGTATGACACGTTTACGTATCACCGTACATAATCCAGATTTAGTCGGCGATGAAGCAAGTTGGAAACAAGCAGGTGCAATGGGCTTTATCGTGAAAGGCTCTGGTATCCAAGCGATTTATGGACCAAAAGCAGATGTCTTAAAATCCGATATTCAAGATGTGCTTTCATCGGGCGTAGAAATTCCTAAAATGTAATTCAACCTAAATGCTAATTTTATTCCCGCTCTTCAAGGCGGGGATATCCTCTAAATATCTCATCTTGATATTGTTCATCTTTAATCTATCTCAAGAATCCTTTTATTTGATACTATCAACGTACAAAATATTGTCACAATTTCGGTGCTATAAAAAAATACCGCCCATTATGTAACGAGCGGTATTTGTAGTATTAGAAGGGAAGTGGTCATTAAATGATTAGCTGACCGACAATACTGCGAGTTGCTTCTTTCACTTCAGTAAGTTTCACTTTCACCAAATCACCGATTTTGTAACGGCGTTCCCCTTGAATATACAGTGCTAATTCATCAGCATTCACTTGCATTTCATCTTTATTTGGATGCAACGTGGAAGCTGGTACGAACATGGATGCACCATTTTCTAATAATTGAACACGTAAACCACCACGCATCACATCTTGCACTTCTGCATCAAATTCGGCATTTGATGCAACTTTATCGATAAGATAACGGCAATATAACCAATCTGCAATATCACGTTCAACCAAGCGATTTTGACGACGGGCTTCTTGTAAGCGTGCAAGCACTTCATCTTGTGGCTTTTCACAAGCTTGCTGTGTGAGCACGGCTTTAATTAAACGATGGTTCACCATATCGGAATATTTACGGATAGGTGATGTCCAAGTTGCATAACCTTCTAATCCAAGCCCAAAATGTGGAGCAAGTTCCGATTTAAATTCCGCAAAGGTTAAATAACGACGTAAACGGAATTCTAAATAGTCACCTTCAATCGGTTCAATATCATGACGCATTTGGCAATAACCTTTTAAGGTTGCCAAATTTTCTACCGAATAACGCTCAGCAAGCTCGGCTTGATTTTCTTCATTAGCTAAATTTGCCATTAAGAAATTATGTGCGTTTTCTAAGAATTTCTTATCAAACCCAGAGTGTGTATTAAAAATACCGGTTTGCGCTTGTTCAGCTAAGAATTGAGCCGCACAGATATTAGCAATAATCATGGATTCTTCCACGATTTGATTTGCAATACGGCGATATTCCGCTTTAATTTCTTTCACTTTGCCATTTTCAGCGAGAATAAAGGAGTAATCTGGTTTCTCTTTAAATAAAAGAGAATGCGTTTTACGCCATTGAATACGTGCTTTAGTAAATTGATGTAACCAATCAATTTGTTGTGCAATTTCTGATGTTTCGGGCTGCCATGCGTTATCTGCCTGTTCTAAATAATCCGACACTTTGTTGTAAGCCAATTTCGCTTTAGATTGAACATAAGCCGAAACAAAATACGGTTTAGCTGTGATGTTGCCCGCAAGATCCGTTTCAATGTAACACACTAATGCAGGGCGAGTTTCATTTGCCATTAATGAACATAATTCATCAGATAATTCACGAGGCAACATAGGAATGTTGAAGCCAGGCAAATAATTGGTGAAACAACGCTGTTTAGCGTCTTTTTCAATTTGTGAATCTAATGCAATGTAAGCTGTTGGATCAGCAATGGCAACGACTAATCGCCAGCCGGTTTGCGTACCATTTTGTTCGATAGGTTCAATGTAAAGAGCATCGTCCATATCCTGCGTGCTTTCAGAGTCAATAGTGACAAAATGAAGTGCGGTCAGATCTTCGCGAGTTTGTTGATCTAACATTTCATAACTTTCTGCACCTTGCACAGGATGACGAGATTGTTCATGACGTGCCAGCGTGACCCACCAAGGGGCTAATTCATCATCAGCACGGCAGATAAATTGATTGATGGTGGCATAGAAAAAGCGATCATCACGTAATGGGTGCGTTTTTAAATTAGCAACCACCCAATCGCCCTCTTGTAATTCTTCTTTGACGGATTTAGCTTGTTGTGCGCCAATCGGTTGGTTGATACTTGGATGCTCCACCAAAACTTGCAATTTCTTGTCTTTATTGAACCGCACTTTGGCAATAAAGCGAGTGAGCATTGGCTCAATTAATTCTTCAGGTTCAGCTTGCTCTTTATCGCCTTGCTTTTCAATGGTGGCTTTGATTTTGTCACCGTGCATCACTTTTTTCATTGCAGGTGGGGCAATAAAGTAGCTTTTTTTATCGCACTCTAAAAAACCATAAGCTTTATCGGTACTTTTTACCACGCCTTCAACGTGTTCTTTGCTATCGTGGATTTGTTGCTTAAGTTGTGCGAGTAATGGATTATCTTGGAACATAGTTATATTTAAAAAAAGAGAAAAGGCAGACTGAAAAGCCTGCCTAAAAATAGATTGTACGAAAAATTATTCTTCGCCTAATTCGCCCATTGCAGTGATGCTAAAACCTGCATCTACGTGAACGATTTCACCGGTAATACCCGATGCTAAATCAGAGCATAAGAATGCTGCTGAGTTGCCCACATCTTCGATAGTGACAGTGCGGCGTAATGCTGCGGTTTTCTCAAATGCAGAAAGCATTTTCTTGAAGTTTTTAATACCTGATGCTGCTAAAGTGCGGATTGGACCAGCAGAAATTGCATTCACACGAATACCTTCTTTACCTAAATCTGCAGCCATCACGCGAGTTGCCGCTTCAAGAGATGCTTTTGCTAAACACATCACGTTGTAGTTAGGAATTGCGCGCTCTGCACCTAAGTAAGAAAGGGTTAATAACGCTGCATTTGGATTTAAGTAAGGACGTGCCGCTTGTGCCATTGCAACAAAGCTGAATGCACTGATGTCGTGAGCGATACGGTAGCCTTCACGAGTTGCTGCGTTTACGTAATCACCATCTAATTGATCGCCTGGTGCGAATGCGATAGCGTGTACGAAACCATCAAATTTTTCCCAACGTTTGCTTAATTCTGCAAAGCAGTTTTGGATGCTTTCATCGGTCGCTACGTCTAAAGGAAGGACGATGTCAGAACCAAATTCTTTTGCAAATTCTTCTACGCGTGGTTGTAATTTATCGTTTAAATAAGTGAAAGCAAGTTCAGCGCCTTGCTCTTTCATTGCTTTTGCAATTCCGTAAGCAATAGAACGGTTGCTTGCAAGACCTGTTACTAAAATACGTTTACCAGTTAAGAAACCCATATTTTCTCCTATGTTTGAGTTAAAAAAATCGACAAGATTATACTTGTTTTGTGTGCTTTCGGCAATTAATCACACGTTGTACCAGTTAGGCCGGATTATCAATATCTTTAAATTCTACATCCAAGCCATATTCAGCTGCTAGCCATTCACCTAATGCCTTAATGCCGTAGCGTTCTGTTGCATGGTGACCAGCCGCAAAGAAATGAATACCTTGCTCACGAGCTGAGTGAATTGTTTGCTCCGAAACCTCGCCTGTAATAAAGGCATCACAACCTTGTGCTGCGGCTAAATCAATATAGCCTTGTCCGCCACCGGTACAAATGCCTACTTTACGGATTAAGTGCGGTCCGTTTTCCGTGCAAATTAACGGTTTACGATGAAGCACTTGTTCAATACGTTGTGCAAATTCTTCAGCGGTAATGGGATCTTTTAACGTTCCCCAAACAGGAATGCTGGTTGAGCTATTTTCTAAAGGTTGAAGATCGCTAATCCCTAATAACTGAGCAAGTTTTGCATTGTTACCTAATTCTGGATGGACATCCAAAGGCAAGTGGTAGCCATATAAATTGATATCATTCACAAGCAAGGTTTTGATGCGTTTACCTTTCATGCCGCGAATACATGGATTTTCACTTTTCCAAAAATAACCGTGGTGGACTAGTACCGCATCAGCTTGTTGTGCAACGGCATAATCAATCAAAGCTTGGCTTGCGGTGACACCTGTGATGATCTTTTTGATCTCTGCTTTACCTTCTACTTGCAAACCGTTAGGGGCGTAATCATTTATTCTGTCTGTGCTAAGTTTTTCGTTTAGTAAACGTTCAAGTTCTAGATTGTTCATCATTTTTGAGAAAAAAGAAAAGGGTGAGATATGGTAAGGGATTTAAAAAAAAATGGCTAGTGCAAAAGGAGTGGGGGGAATGCACTAGCCAGTAGTGTGTTTGTCATAACACAAGTTTACTATCTAAAACGAGATTCATTATATATTTAATTATATAAAGATCAAGAAAAAAATAAGGAAAACTTTCCTTATTTTTCGATATGTCGTTTTAGCATTCAAAAACAGATGAAAAATCAACCGCACTTATGAGTATAAACTCGGCTCATCTTCAGTTGGACGGGTTTTAAATCGGCGATGTAGCCACATGTATTG
>CABQSN010000027.1:0-14675 GCA_902466845.1 uncultured Haemophilus sp. | reverse complement strand
GGGTATTAACCTCTGTAGCAGAAATTTGTCGGGTAGCAGATGTAAGTCGAGTAACGTTTTATAAATATTTTCCTACTAAGCAGGCACTTGTGAAGTGTATCTTTGAAGAACAGAAAAATAAGATGCGAGAAGATTTTGATAATTTGCTAGATACTCAATCAGATCTAAGTAAAATTATTACAAAAATTTTATCAATGCAGCAAGATTCTATGGAAACGTTATACTCAGTACCAGTTTTACATGATTTACATCACGAACAGGATAGAGAATTACGGGTTTTTTTTAAAGAAATGGAAGAAGAGAAGTATCAATACATGCATTATTTTTTTGGTACTTTACAAAAACGCAAGATTATCCGTGATGATTTCCCTGTCATGTTAATTGATCTTTTTATTCAAAAAATAGATGAAATATTAAATTCTGCCAGCCTCCAATTCTACTATAAAGGAAGAGAGCAAAAGCTTTTTAAAGATGTATTACAACTTTTTATGTGTGGTATTCGATATTGATAGATTATTGTTTTTATATTTATTTTGTACTTAGCCTAAAAAGAAACACGGAATTAACCGTGTTTACTTTCAAAATTTGAAATATTCTTGGACATTTCATCCAACATTTCATAACGTTTTCGGTACATAGAACGTTTTTTGCTAGCGATTTCTTCCAGCGGTTTGCGGGTACTTTCAAGCGGTAATTGCCAATATTGACCTTTTAATTGACCTTGGTTTTCCTGCCAAAATTCATCGTAGTTGAATAGGATTTTACTGCGCGCAGATAAACGGTATTTACCTTGTGAAGTGTGAGGGATACCGATTAATTCACATTGCCATTTTTCAGCTAACAAGCGGAAAACATTCATCAACATAAACATTGGGCGAACACCGTGTAATTCTTTTGTGGCTTGTTTCACAGCTTCTTGCGCCTCTTCATAAGAAGGACCTTGAATGGAGGCAATGAGTAATTTATTTGGTTTTAAGAAGGTGAAAGAAGCATCATAAATGCTACGCCCATCATTGTCTTTTAAGTTAATGGAAAAATAACCTTCAAAAGGGTCAATCTGGTTGATATTGAAATAAATACCAAGTTGATCCGTTAATTGTGCTAATAAAAGGGATTTTTCTTGGAGTAGTTTTTTACAAAATTCTACGCCCATTTTTTCTTCAAGCATTAGCAGATTATTGGTAATGGCATTGAGTCGATCGGTTGCAGAAAAACGTTTGTCACAATAGGTGGCGAGTAATGCATTAAAGCGATACGGATTTTGTTGAAAAAGTGGAATCCAGGTTTGGTTAGTATTTAAGAAATCAACCAATGCATTACATTGTTTTTTAAATAAAAATTTGCGTCCGTAATAACGGGCTTTATCCCTTAATTGTTTTTTTAATGGATGATTACAAGAATCGGGTAGTAATTCTTGAAAGGTCGCGAAAGTAATAGTTTGTTTTGCTGTCATAGTGGATAAAGTGCGGTTATTTTTTCAAACGTTTTTATTGGGTAAAATCATGCTGATTTTTGACCGCACTTATTGTACCTGTATTCCATGGTTTTTCCAATTAAGCATCAATAAAGGTGGTTCTTTACTTGCCTATTTTTCGATTTCTCCTTAATATGCCAAATCCTACCTTGAATTTATGCAACTCATCCCCATATTCAATGAAATTATAAAATTGATGTAAGAGAGATAATTATGAACGCCAAAAGAACTCAACAACGTACACTTCCTGTATTGCCATTACGGGATGTTGTCGTTTTCCCTTATATGGTGATGCCACTTTTTGTTGGGCGCGCAAAATCCATTAGTGCCCTTGATGAAGCCATGAATGAGGGCAAACAATTATTATTGGTGTCACAAAAGCAAGCGGATTTAGAAGAACCTACCGTTGATGATGTATTCGATGTCGGGACGATTGCGAATATTATTCAATTATTAAAATTGCCAGACGGCACAGTGAAAGTGTTGGTGGAAGGGCAACAACGCGCGAAAATTAATCAATTAAATGATGGTGAAGACCATTTTTCTGCGGAAGTGGCACCGATTGAAACCACGTTTGGCGATGAAAAAGAATTAGATGTGGTGAAGGCAGCCGTTTTAAATGAATTTGAAAGCTATCTTCAACTCAATAAAAAAATTCCTGCAGACGTTTTAGGTGCATTACAACGCATTGATGATGCCGATCGTTTAGCAGATACCATGGCTGCGCATATTCCAGTAACTGTTCGTCATAAACAAAGTGTGTTAGAACTGGCAGATGTGCAAGAGCGTTTAGAATACTTGCTCGGCATGATGGAATCTGAAGCGGATATTCTTCAAGTTGAAAAACGAATTCGTGGCCGTGTGAAAAAACAAATGGAGAAAAGCCAGCGTAACTATTATCTTAGCGAACAAATTAAAGCGATTCGCAAAGAAATGGACGAAGGCGAAAGCGAAGATACCATCGATGAAGTTGAGCAGCTTCGTCAAAAGGTTGAAGCGGCAGGTATGCCGGCAGATGTGCGCGAAAAAGTAGAGAGTGAGTTACAAAAACTCAAAATGATGTCAGCGATGTCTGCGGAAGCAACGGTGGTGCGTAGCTATGTTGAGTGGATGCTTCAAGTGCCATGGCATAAACGTACTAAAGTGAAGAAAGATATCGCAAAAGCACAACAGGTTTTAGATGCGGATCACTACGGTTTAGAACGTGTGAAAGAACGCATTTTAGAATACCTTGCGGTGCAAGCACGTTTAAACAAAATCAAAGGTCCAATCCTTTGCTTAGTCGGGCCACCAGGGGTAGGTAAAACCTCACTAGGTCAATCTATTGCGAATGCCACAGGTCGTAAATATGTGCGTATGGCATTAGGTGGAGTACGTGATGAAGCAGAAATCCGTGGTCACCGTAAAACTTATATTGGTGCATTACCGGGTAAATTGATTCAAAAAATGGCAAAAGTTGGCGTGAAAAACCCACTCTTTTTGCTTGATGAAATCGATAAAATGTCTTCGGATATGCGTGGTGACCCAGCATCAGCTTTGTTAGAAGTGCTTGATCCAGAACAAAATACCACCTTCAATGATCACTATCTTGAAGTGGACTACGATTTGTCTGATGTAATGTTTGTGGCAACCTCAAACTCCATGAATATTCCTGGTCCATTGCTAGACCGTATGGAAGTTATTCGTCTTTCTGGTTATACCGAAGATGAAAAACTCAATATTGCGATGCGTCATTTGTTGCAAAAACAAATTGAACGTAATGGATTGAAAAAAGGCGAATTAACCATCGAAGAAAACGCCATTTTAGATATTATCCGTTATTACACCCGTGAAGCTGGTGTGCGTGGATTAGAGCGTGAGATTTCTAAAATCTGTCGTAAAGCGGTGAAGAATTTATTGGTCAATCCAAAAGTGAAATCCATTACCGTTAATTCAGATAACTTGCATGACTATCTTGGTGTGAAACGTTTTGAATTCGGTAAAGCGGATACGCAAAACCGTGTAGGCGAAGTAACAGGCCTTGCGTGGACAGAAGTGGGCGGTGACTTACTGACCATTGAAACCGCTTCAGTAGTAGGTAAAGGTAAATTAACCTTCACCGGTTCATTAGGCGATGTGATGAAAGAATCTATCCAAGCAGCGATGACTGTAGTCCGTGCACGTGCTGAAAAATTGGGTATCAATTCTGAATTCCATGAAAAACGTGATATTCATATTCACGTGCCAGACGGTGCCACACCAAAAGATGGTCCAAGTGCAGGTATCGCAATGTGTACCGCATTAGTTTCTTGCTTAACGGGTAACCCAGTGCGTGCCGATGTCGCAATGACGGGTGAAATCAGCCTACGCGGTAAAGTATTACCAATTGGCGGATTGAAAGAAAAATTACTTGCGGCACATCGTGGTGGCATTAAAACTGTATTGATTCCAAAAGATAACGTGAAAGATTTGGAAGAAATTCCAGATAACGTGAAAGAAAATCTTGCGATTCATGCGGTAGAAACCATTGATGAAGTGTTAGGCTTAGCGTTAGAGAATCCACCGGAAGGCATTGAATTCGTGAAAGTGGAAACGAAAGCGAAAGCACCACGCCGTAAAGCTGCGACTAAAACAGCAAGAGCGGTCAATTAATGACTCATTTTTAGGGCTTGTGAAAACAAGCCCTTTTGACTTTTAATTATGCAAAAATTTCCCCCTCTTTCCCTTTATGTGCATATTCCCTGGTGTGTGCAGAAATGTCCTTATTGTGATTTCAATTCGCATGCACAGAAAGGCACAATTCCTGAACAAGAATATGTGCAACATCTGATAGCCGATCTTGAGGCAGATTTAGAGAAATATCAGGCTAGTATTCAAAATCGTCCACTTCATTCAATTTTTATTGGTGGTGGCACGCCGAGTTTATTTTCAGCGGAAAGTATCAAGTTGTTATTGGCAGAAATTCAACGTCGCATTCCTTTTTTAGAGAATATAGAAATTACCATGGAAGCCAATCCTGGCACTGTCGAAGCGGAGCGTTTTAAAGGTTATGTGGATGCTGGTGTGACACGTATTTCCATGGGTATCCAAAGTTTTAATGACGATAAATTACAACGTTTAGGGCGTATTCATAATGCGGAGGAAGCCAAAAGTGCGGTCAGTTTGGCAAAAGTTTCAGGCTTGAAAAGTTTCAATTTGGATTTAATGCACGGTTTGCCAAACCAAATTCTTGCAGAAGCGCTAGATGATTTGCGACAAGCCATTGAGCTTGCTCCACCACACCTTTCTTGGTATCAGCTCACCATTGAACCCAATACCATGTTTGCTTATCGTCCGCCTACATTGCCGGATGATGATGAGCTTTGGGATATTTTTGAGCAAGGCCACCAGCTTTTAACCGAAGCGGGTTATCAACAATATGAAACATCCGCTTATGCGAAACCGGGATTTCAATGTCAGCACAATCTGAATTATTGGCGATTCGGGGATTATTTGGCGATAGGCTGTGGCGCACATGGAAAACTGACTTTTCCTGATGGCGATATTTTACGTTTTTCTAAAACAAAGCATCCAAAAGGCTATTTGCGTGGTGAATACCTTTATGAAGAAAAAAACGTGGAAAAAAATGACCGCGCTTTTGAATTTTTCATGAATCGTTTTCGTTTATTAGAAGCGGTGCCAAAACAAGAGTTTGAATATTACACGGGGCTTTCGCAAAGTGCGGTCAAAAATCAAATTGATTTTGCGATCCAGCAGAATTATATTGTGGAAACACCTGATTTTTGGCAAATCACCGAACATGGGAAATTGTTTTTAAACGAACTATTAGCGCTTTTCTTAGATGAATAAATTTTTACACTTGTTTATTTAATAGGGTCGTATTAAAGTAAAGCAAACGTTTACGTCATTATTTGAAATTTAAAAGGGACAGAGAAATGGATCAATTAGAAATGAAAAAATTAGCGGCACGTGCGGCGTTAAAATATGTTAAGCCCGATACCATTGTTGGCGTGGGAAGTGGTTCAACAGTGAATTGTTTTATTGAAGCCTTAGGTGAATTAAAAGATCAAATTCAAGGCGCGGTAGCGGCATCTAAAGCCTCAGAAGAATTATTGCGTAAACAGGGAATTGAAGTGTTTAGTGCTAACGATGTATCCAGTTTAGATATTTATGTGGATGGCGCAGATGAAATCAATCCACAAAAAATGATGATCAAAGGCGGCGGTGCGGCACTGACTCGCGAAAAAATTGTGGCCGCTTTAGCGAAAAAATTTATTTGTATCGTTGATTCTAGTAAACAAGTGGATGTGTTAGGTAGCACATTCCCATTGCCAGTAGAAGTGATTCCAATGGCACGTTCACAAGTTGGTCGTAAATTAGTTTCTCTTGGTGGTGCCCCAGAATATCGTGAAGGCGTGGTGACTGATAACGGCAACGTGATTTTAGATGTACATAACTTCGCTATCTTAAATCCAGTGGAAATGGAAAAAGAATTGAATAATGTCGCAGGTGTAGTAACAAACGGTATTTTTGCCTTACGTGGGGCGGATATTGTGATTGTTGGTACACCAGACGGCGCAAAAATTATTGATTAATAAAAATAAGGAAGCAAACATGACAAACAAAGTCTCACTCGACAAATCAAAAATTAAATTTGTGCTATTAGAGGGCGTGCACCAAAGTGCATTAGATACCTTACATGCGGCTGGCTACACCAACATCGACTTTTACAAAAAAGCCTTAGATGGTGATGAGCTAAAAGAAGCGATTAAAGATGCGCATTTTATTGGCTTACGTTCACGTACCCAATTAACTGCAGAAATGATTGAAGCTGCGCCGAAGCTTATTGCTATTGGCTGTTTCTGTATCGGTACCAACCAAGTGGATCTTAATGCAGCAAAAATGCGTGGGATTCCGGTATTTAATGCACCGTTCTCTAATACACGCTCTGTGGCTGAATTAGTGTTAGGTGAGATTTTGCTCTTAATGCGCAATATTCCTCAAGCGAATGCAGATGTGCATCGTGGTTTATGGAATAAATCGGCAGTGGGTTCTCATGAAGTGCGCGGCAAAAAATTAGGTATCGTGGGTTACGGCCATATCGGTTCGCAATTAAGTATTATTGCGGAATCTCTAGGGATGGATGTGTATTTCTACGATATTGAAAGTAAATTACCATTGGGTAATGCAAAACAATTACACACACTTGAAGAGTTATTAGGTTCTTGTGATGTGATTTCGCTCCATGTGCCAGATTTACCTTCAACTCGTAATTTAATGAGTGCTGAACGTATTGCGCAATTAAAACAAGATTCTATTTTGCTCAATGCAGCACGTGGTACGGTAGTGGATATTGATGCTTTAGCAGCTGCGCTTGAACAAGGTAAAGTTCGTGGTGCAGCGGTTGACGTATTCCCTGTTGAGCCTGCATCAATCAATGAAGAGTTTGTTTCACCACTACGTAAATTTGATAATGTGATCTTAACCCCGCATATCGGTGGTTCAACCGCGGAAGCGCAAGAAAACATTGGTTTTGAAGTAGCGGGTAAATTTGTGAAATATTCAGATAACGGCTCAACTCTTTCTTCCGTGAATTTCCCAGAAGTTTCTTTACCAGAACACGTCAGTGCAAAACGTTTACTTCACATTCACGAAAACCGCCCAGGTGTATTAAACAAACTGAACCAAATTTTCGTCGAAGCCAATATCAATATTGCAGCACAATATTTACAAACCGATCCGAAAATTGGCTATGTTGTGGTAGATGTTGAAACAGATGATGCATCACCATTGTTAGCCAAACTCCGTGAGATTGAAGGTACAATTAAAGCACGTGTGTTGTATTAATTTGAAAAATTAAGTAAAAACTGACCGCACTTTGTGTGGGATGGAAAGCAAAATGGGCAAAGTAAGTTATTTTACTTTGCCCATTTTTATTAACTGTTTGTAGCTTAAATTTTTATTTGATCATCGCCTTAAATAGATTACGGCGATCAGAATTAAATGTCGGCTGTGCGGTTGGTATGGATAAAATCATACGCAAACAATCTTGTGTCAGTTGAACCGCTTGTTCGTTAGTTAGATTCGGGTCGAGTGGTGAATGTAAAGAGCAACTTAAATATTGCGGTACATTTTCAAGGCTACTAACGGTGAAAGTGAGCGCTTTGTAAGGCAGTTGTACAGTGAGTTTATCACCTAATTCACGTGGCTCCCATTGTTGTTGAGGGCCAGGTAGAATCACCACACTCATCATCCACGGGGTTAATACTGTGCCGATCCATTGGTCTTCGAATAAAACAAATTTAGGGCAGAAACATTCGATGCCTTTGTGATAAAAAGGAAGATCTTGCATTTCAGGTACAATGTTTTGCATTTCGGCAAGGAAAATCTCCGTTGGGTTTTCTTCAAAGCTAGTAACAGAGGTTAAAAGTGCGGTAGAGTTTTCAGGTGTTTTTTCGTGTCGATACATGGTTTATTTTTCAATATTAATAAGATTAAAGCATAGCAGGTGAAATCTTAAAGAAAATTCCCCTCTTTTCTAAAGAGGGGAGTCTAGATTCAAACCATACTCATTAATCACTTGATTCAAGGTTACAAAAATATTTGGTAATGTTTTTTGTATCGTTTCCGTTAACCCAATGCCGGCCTCTAACGATTCCGGTTGGATACCGATGAGACAAAGATTTTGTGGAAATTCATCCGTCAGTTTGAGAGCGGAAAGGACATCACAAATACCCAGTTGATGCGGCGAAATTTTACGCGAGAAAAACGTCGGCACTTGTTCGTCGTGTAATACGATAATTTCGCCCGGTTGCTTATTGGCAAGCACAGCATCAATAATAATCAAATGCTCGCGATTTGCCATCGCATCGAGTAATTCCATGCCACAAGTACCACCATCGATGATGTCAAAGTGCGGTTGAATTTCAGGGCGTTTTTCAAGCTCCTGCACCACGCGCACACCGACACCTTCATCACTTAATAAAATGTTGCCGACGCCAAGAATTAACGGCTTCATTACAACACCTTCACTTCAGTCACTTCGCCGTTTTCGGTATTAACGACGTGCACAGCACAGGACATACAAGGGTCGAATGAGTGAATAGTTCTGACCACTTCTAACGGTTTAGTTGGATCTGCCACCGGTGTACCAATAATGGAAAGCTCATAAGGGCCCATTTGGTCTTGTTCGTTACGTGGACCTGCATTCCATGTAGATGGTACAACTGCTTGGTAGTTTTCAATGCGACCGTCTTTGATGACAACCCAGTGAGAAAGCATACCACGTGGTACTTCACCGAAACCAACACCACGGAATTCACCGTTTGCTGGAATATCTGTTTTGATATAAGCCGTCATATCACCTTTAGCGATATTATCAATGAGCATTTGCCATTGAGCGCTTAAAATGTCGTTGATCGCACAGCAATGCACGGTACGACCGATAATACGTCCAAGGGTAGAATGTAATTGATCGGTGGTTAACGTGTTACCGGTCAATTTTTCATAAATGCCTTTTAATTCATTGAAGTGGTTGACAGTTGGTGTGTCATTCGCAGCTAAACCACACATTAAATAGGCGAGAGGTCCCACTTCGACAACTTTACCGTAGAAGGTAGGTGCTTTTACCCAAGAGTATTTACCGTCATCTTGCCAGCCGGTATATTTCGGACGAGTTAAGCCAGCCCAAGGTTCTAATGGTTCATCATCTTCGTACCAAGCGTGTTTACCACTTTCTTTAATGCCTTTTACAACGAACTCATCTTTTTGTTGATCAATTGGGCGGAAAGTCGATAAATCGCCGTTTTCGATATAACCACCTTTTAACATGAATTTAGAGTTATCTGCATCAATTGGGTATTCAGGCACAGATAAGTAGTTACCCGATGTTTTACCTAAGCTTAACCATTCAGGATAGTAAGCCGCAAATACTGCCGCATCTACTTTATACACTTGGTTAATGAAGTCAGTTAAGCGATCGATACAAGCTTTCACGAACATGAGACGTTCTTGGTTTAGTACCGCTTGGGAATCTAAGTTAATTGGGTTTGCTACACCACCAATCGCCAAGTTTTGAATGTGTGGTGTTTTACTACCAAGTAATGCGACTACACGGTTAGCATCACGTTGACATTCAAGGGCTTGCAAATAGTGCGCGACGGCAATGAGGTTTACTTCTGGTGGAAGTTTCATTGCAGCATGACCGAAGTAACCGTTAGCGAAAATACCAAGTTGTCCGCTGTCCACTAATGCTTGAATTTTTTTCTGTACGTTGCGGAATTCGTTAGCACTGTTTAATGACCATGTAGAGACACCTTTTAGCATATCTGCCGCTTTCTCAGGATCAGCTTTTAGCGCAGCGGTAATATCAACCCAGTCCATTGCAGAGAGTTGATAGAAATGCACGATATGGTCGTGAATGCTGTGTGCAGCAAGAATCATGTTACGAATGTACTGTGCATTGACGGGGACTTTAGCACCGATAGCATCTTCTACAGCACGTACGCTGATAATCGCGTGTACTGTGGTACATACGCCACAGATACGTTGCATAATCATCCATGCATCACGTGGGTCGGCACCTTTTACGATATTTTCCATACCGCGCCACATGGTACCAGAGGACCAAGCATTGGTGACAACACCGTTTTCAATTTCGCAATCAATACGTAAATGACCCTCAATACGGGTAATTGGGTCAATTGAGATACGTTTTTTTTCTGACATTATTCTGCTCCGCTAACTTTTTTGCTGAATGCCGCTTTTTCGGCAATAATTTTTTCTGAGTCTTCGGTATGTTTTTCTTTAAATACCGGTAATACAGGGAATAAACGAATGATTAAAATATAGGCACATACTTCAATAGAAACGAAGCCGATTGAAATAAGCAATTCTTCTGCTGATGGGAAATATTGATAGCCGTTGCCCGGGTTATACATGATAAGCGAGTAGTTCATACGCCATAATGCTGCACCGAGTAACATGCTTAATGCCGAAATAAATAACCAACGGGAATCTGATTTTTTCTCCCCAAGGAAGAGGGTTAGTAATGGTAATACCATCAACCAGACTTCCATCCAGAACATCCATGCTTCAAATTTAGTTAATTTATCGAAACCCACAACCATTTGCAGTTTGTCGTGATAAATCAACTCACCAAAACGCACCGCTAAGAAACAGAAAATTAATCCTGCGGTAACGCGTGCCAATTGAGTAAATAAATGGCGTTCATCTGGTGTTTTTCCTGCAAGACCCGCTTTAACTAAAGAACCCTCAAAAATCACAATAGAGAAGCCCATAATGAAAGCTGTCAGCAAGGAGAGAATTGGTAGTGCTTCATAGCTTTGCCATACCGGATGGACTTTGTGACCAGCTACAATCATCAAGGAACCCATTGAAGATTGGTGCATCATTGGTAACAAGGCACCCAAGGCAATAATGAAAAACATGATTTTATTCAGTTTATTAAACCATTTTTTCAAGCCGAAGAAACCAAGCCATACAGGGGCGAATTCTAGGGTCACCACGATGATATACACCGTCATACAAAATGCCGTTTCAAATAGAACGGAATTCGTGTTGAACTGACCTGGAATGTAGAAATATGGCAAATGCCAATAACGTCCCATATCAATGGTGATAGATAAACCCCCAAGGGAATAGCCGAATAAACTTGCAAGCAATGCTGGGCGAACAAGGGCGTGATATTTCCCTTTATTGAAAATATACACGGTCCAAGCTAACGCCCAACCGCCACAGGCAAATCCTGTACCGACAAGTAAGTCAAAGGCAATCCATAAACCCCAAGGATAACCGCCATTAAGTGCGGTCACGGAACCAATACCGAAAACCAAACGTTTTAAAATTAATAAAACGCAAAGCACAGCAAGTGGTGCAAAAAAGAGAATTGCGGCAGAAACAAGGCGACCGCCTACCGGACGTGGATTACTCATGATGCTCATCCTCCGCTTCTTCGATTTCCTTGCGTGCCTGACGCATGGCTTCTTTTTGTGCTGCAATACGCTCAGCGATTTTATCGCCATGCATATTTTTGTAAGTCATAAAGGTTAAACCAGCCAGTGCCACTAACGGTAAGGCTAAACCGCGATACAAGAAGTGTTGTAAATGCGCCGCACGAGAACCTGTCGCGACTTCATCTAAGTCTGGTAAACCAAGATTAGCAAAAGGTACACCACTTAAGGCGAGCACCTGTGTACCACCACCTTCTTTTTCACCGTAGATATGATATTGATATGCCGGTACGGTAGCACGGTATTTATCTGTACTATTGACGTGTTGACGTGGGTAATCATATTCAGTACCACGTAATAAGCTTAAACGACGTTTTGCTTCCGCCAATAATTCTTCACGCGTACCAAAAATAATGGCACCAGTCGGACAAACATGACAGCAACCAGGTAATTCACCTTTATCTAAGCGTTCAACGCCTTTTTGGTTACAGAGTTCACATTTGCTGATTTCACCGAATGGATTGTCATAGTCGTATTTTGGTACATCAAACGGACAACCTACCATGCAATAACGGCAACCAGTACAGATATCGGGATCATATTTTACGATACCGGTTTTTGGATCTTTGGTAAGCGCTTGAACCGGGCAAACCGCAACACAGTTTGGGTCAACGCAATGCATACATTGTTTTTTCACGTAAGCATAGCCGTTTTCTGTTTTGTCTTTATTTGTGCCGTCACCATCACTCCATACTTGAATCACGTTACGAGTAAATGGGGTGAGTTTGTCGTTATTTGACCAAGTTTGATCACCTTTTGGATTCACGGGTGTGTGGTTCACGTTTTGACATTCAGCCACGCATGCTTGACAACCTACACAAAGGGTAGAGTCGTAAAGCATTCCTAGTGCGCCGGGAATAGGCTCAACCGCTTCCGATGCCTGCACATTTGATACAGGCAAAGTAGATGCGATTCCGCCAAGCATACCCGCTTTTAGAAATTTTCGTCTATCCATTATTATTTACCTGTATGTTCTTCTTTCTCTGCAGCTTTAGCTTCAGAACGGGCTTTATGTTGAGCGCTTAATTCGCGTAAGGTCACAACACTCACACCGGCTAGGATTGCAGCGGCACCACCTAATAAACCAATAGCCGTCATGGTTGCACCTGAACCTTCAGTGTTGTTGACATCTGGTTTTTCAACGCGTGGTGTTGGGTTTTCTACGCCCGCTAATTGGAAAATACCTTTGGTAAAGCCGACACCTTTTTCGTTACAACCATAGCAAGGGTGCCCGATACCAACCGGCCAGTTATTACCGCCGACATCACAGAATTCTAAAGTAGAGCAGTTGCCGTAAGTTTCAGGTCCTTTACAACCAAGATGATACAAACACCAACCGTTGCGGTGACCATAATCACCGTATTCTTTAGCGAAGCGACCAGCATCAAAGTGCGGACGACGATAGCAGTTTTCGTGAATTAAGCGATCGTAAGCGAATAATGGACGATTTAATTTGTCCATTGCGGGTAGTTTCTTATAAGTAAGAATATAAGCGACAGTTGCAAGGAAGTTGTGTGGATTTGGTGGACAACCTGGAATATTAATCACTGGGGTACCTTTTGGTAATACTTCAGACAAGCTGCTTGCACCAGTTGGGTTGCCACCGCTAGAAGGTACGCCGCCCCATGCTGCACAAGAACCGATCGCAATAATCGCTGCAGCACCTTTAGCGGCTTCTTGGATGTGTTCTACAATCGGTTTACCTGCTACCATACAAT
Organism: uncultured Haemophilus sp.; assembly: GCA_902466845.1. Lineage (GTDB taxonomy): Bacteria > Pseudomonadota > Gammaproteobacteria > Enterobacterales > Pasteurellaceae > Haemophilus_D. Next base: position 1,473 of record CABQSN010000027.1, on the reverse strand, counting down.
AGACGCCGCCGTCTTTTACCGGAATAGATCCATCTACGACTAAAACATATTTTCCATAATATTGTTTAATTGCATTGTGTTTATTATCTTCAGCTTGTTCCCCGAAGGCTGCAGAAAGGGTTTCGTGGTATTCTAAGGAAATCATTTCCAATACCAAGTTTTCTACTGTTGGGTGGGTCGCGCGTAGCAAGGATTCAGTACAACCCGTACATTCTTGCGCACCAATCCATAATACTGGTGGACGTTTAGGTTCGGTTAAAGCAGCGGTCATTTCTGCACCCGCTTTTGAACTTAACCCCATAGTCGCCGCAAGTGCGGTACATAACTTCATAAAATCCCGACGGGAAACTTCTGTTAAAGCAGAAAATAATCCATCACTTCGTTGCATATAATCACTCCAATTGGCACGTTACTTGTATGGTTAATCTAGCTATGATATGCCTTGATGGATGAACTTTATTTGATCAGAATCAAAAACACCCTTATTTTCCTTACAAAATAAGAGGGTAAGTGATTGTTTTTATTTTGATTATTGAGAATGATTGTTATTTATTGTGGCTTTCTTCACTTGAAGCATATGTTATTGCACGTTATATTTTTCAATTAAAAGAAATGCTTTTGTTACCCTAAAAGAGAAATAACCAAGTGTGAAGATATGCTTTATCGTTTATATTCAAACTTTGGATTAAAAATCTTTTTAAACATTGACCAAAATTAATCTTGTTGAAGTGAGAAAAATGGGCAACAAAGATTATTCTATTTTGCCCATTTGGATAGATTAGTTATTAGCTGTTTGTGATTTTTTACGTTCTAAGCGTAATACACCTAAATGTGTCATATAGCAACAGAAAATACAGCCTGCTACAGCGAATAATAAGAGGTAGAAGCCCGCATCCCAGCCGAATTTATCAGCCAAAATACCAAATAATGCAGTACCAGAGAAACTACCTAAGATATAACTTAATAAACCACGTAAGCCAGTTGCAGAACCTGCCGCGAAAGAAGGTACGAGTTCAATAGTTTGAAGTGAAGATAAGAACATTGGCACATAAATTAAGCATCCAATAATACCTGCACCAATGGTTACGGTTAATAAGTCACTACCGCCCCAGTAAATGAACATTGCTGCGCCCACACCGAATAAGGTGATGATAGCAAGTGGCATGCGGCGACCTTTGAAATAAGTATCAGTTAACCAACCGGCTAATAGTGTAGAAGGAATTGCTGCCCATTCAAAGATAGCAAAGGCCGTACCCATTTGAGCTTTAGTGAAACCTTTAGTTTCTAACAAATAAAGTGGTAACCAGGTTAATACACCAAAACGGATCATATAAGTGAATACGTCGATAAAAGAAACAAACCACACATTAATGTCTTTCATAATGTAATCACGGAAGATTTCCCATGTGGTTAAATTTACATTTTCTTCTTTTGTGACAACTAACTCTTCATTCTCATTTTCAAGAATTTTAC
>CABQSN010000026.1:0-14684 GCA_902466845.1 uncultured Haemophilus sp. | reverse complement strand
GATTTCAAAACGATCTTCTAAGCTTACAGAACCAAGCTCATAAGTTAAGCCAAGCAAGTCATGGGCTTTTAATACCTCACGCACGGCGCTTAATTCACTTTCTGATACTTGGATCACCGCACCTAATTCTTCATTGAATAACACGGCTAAATCATTGTCGCCTAATGCAGAAATATCCACATCCACGCCACAGTTACCCGCAAATGCCATTTCTGCAAGCGTGGTAATTAAACCACCGTCTGAACGGTCGTGGTAAGCCAATAATTTACGCTCTGCCACCAATGCTTGCATTGCATCAAAGAAGTTTTTCAGTTTAGCAACGTTCACCACATCAGCTGGTTTGTCACCTAATTGTTTATACACTTGCGCAAGTGCGGTCGCGCCTAAGCGATTTTTTCTTTCGCCTAAATCAATCAACAATAAACGGCTTGCGCCTTTGTCTGTGCGTAATTGTGGGGTCACGGTTTTACGTACATCTTGCACGCGGGCGAAAGATGAAATGACTAAAGAAAGCGGAGCGGTAACGGATTTTTTCTCACCATTTTCTTCCCACGTGGTTTTCATCGACATAGAGTCTTTACCCACTGGAATGGTAATACCTAATGCTGGGCAAAGTTCTTCACCTACCGCTTTCACCGCTTCATATAAGCCGGCATCTTCACCACCATGACCCGCTGCAGACATCCAGTTTGCAGACAGTTTGATACGTTTAATATCGCCAATGTTGGTGCCCGCAATGTTGGTAATGGATTCAGCCACCGCTAAACGTGCAGATGCCCCAAAGTCTAATAATGCCACTGGTGCACGTTCGCCCATTGCCATAGCTTCGCCGTGATAGCTGTCTAATGATGCAGTTGTGACGGCCACATCAGACACGGGAATTTGCCATGGGCCGACCATTTGATCGCGTGCCACCATACCAGTTACCGAACGGTCGCCAATGGTGATTAAGAACGTTTTTTCTGCCACCACCGGTAAGCGTAAGACGCGATGGAACGCTTCTTTTAATTGAATATCTTCCGTTGCAAGCGGTCGATTTTCGACAGTTTTTGACGAAACCTCACGCGTCATTTTCGGGGTTTTGCCTAATAACACATTCATTGGCAAATCAATTGGGTTATTGTCAAAATGACTATCGTGCAAGGTTAAATGTTTTTCTTCTGTTGCCTCACCAATGACCGCAAATGGCGCACGCTCACGTTCACAAAGTGCGGTAAATAATTCGAGTTTTTCTGGCGCAACCGCTAAGACATAACGTTCTTGCGATTCGTTACACCAAATTTCTAATGGCGACATGCCTTTTTCATCGCAAAGAATAGAGCGTAAATCAAATTTACCACCACGTTCGCCATCGTGTACTAATTCAGGCATCGCGTTGGATAAACCGCCGGCGCCCACATCGTGAATAAAGAGAATTGGGTTTTCATCACCTAATTGCCAGCAGCGATCAATCACCTCTTGGCAGCGGCGTTCCATTTCTGGGTTTTCACGTTGAACAGAGGCAAAATCTAAATCTTCTTTTGATTTCCCGCTGTCCATGGAAGAAGCTGCCCCACCGCCTAAGCCGATGTTCATTGCAGGGCCACCTAATACGATCAATTTTGCGCCAACGGGAATTTCGCCTTTTTGAACGTGTTCGCCACGAATATTACCGATACCGCCCGCTAACATAATCGGTTTGTGATAACCACGCACTTCTTCACCATTGAAGCTGTTGACTTTCTCTTCATAGGTACGGAAATAACCTAATAACGCAGGGCGACCGAACTCGTTGTTAAATGCTGCGCCACCTAATGGGCCTTCAATCATAATATCTAAGGCTGAAGCAATACGGTTTGGTTTGGAAAGTGGATTTTCCCAAGGTTGTTCAAAGTTTGGAATGACAAGGTTTGATACGGAGAAACCGGTTAAACCTGCTTTAGGTTTGGCACCACGACCCGTTGCCCCTTCATCACGAATTTCACCGCCCGAACCCGTTGCGGCACCTGGGAATGGCGAAATTGCGGTTGGGTGATTATGGGTTTCCACTTTCATTAAGATATGTGCATCTTCATTGTGGTAACGATATTGCCCATCTTGATCCGCAAAGAAACGGCCGACTTTTGAGCCTTCCATTACTGCAGCATTATCTTTATAGGCTGAAAGCACGAAATCAGGGGTTTTCTCAAAGGTATTTTTAATCATTTTAAACAGGGATTTATCCTGTTTTTTGCCATCAATAATCCAATCGGCATTAAAGATTTTATGGCGACAGTGCTCAGAGTTGGCTTGCGCGAACATATAAAGTTCAATATCGTGCGGATTGCGCCCTAATTGGGTGAAATTTTCCACCAAATAATCAATTTCATCTTCTGCCAGTGCCAAACCTAATTCTACGTTGGCTGTCACTAAGGCTTCACGTCCACCTTTTAAAATATCCACGGTTTTAAACGGTTTCGGATCTTGATGACGGAATAAGATCTCTGCATCTTCAGGACGACGCACCACGGTTTCCATCATTCTGTCGTGTAAAAGTGCGGTCAATTTTTCTGTTGTTTTTTCATCAAGCGGTTGGCTTAACTCAAAATAATACGCCAAACCACGCTCAATACGCTCCACTTCATTTAAACCACAGTTATGCACAATGTCCGTCGCTTTAGAAGACCAAGAAGAAATCGTGCCAACGCGTGGAATCACGATAAAGGTTTCGCCTTTGGCTTCATGCTCTGCCAAGGTTGGGCCGTAATGTAACAATGCTTTTAATTTGGCTTCCTGCTCGCTAACAAGCGGTCGATTTAATTCCACAAAATGCAAATATTCCGCATAAACCGATTTCACCGGTAATTGATTTTGTTGGAATTTTTGCATTAAACCTTGAATACGGAATTCAGAAAGGGCGGGTGAGCCACGAAAAGTTTGAAACATACGGGTACCTTTGAGTTATGTTTGAGATGAAAATCGCGGGCTATTATAAAGGAAAATGCACTAAAACGAAAACGTTTGCGTCAATCATTTTCAAATGATTTTCAGTGGGAGAAAGCATATAATCAGCAAGCAATTCAAAACAATCTGAAAACTAACCGCACTTTGGGGCGTCACTATGATCATCAACGACATCAATTTCAACGATCTCTATCAACAACATCTAAAATCCTGTAATCACTATAATCTTCCGCCAACAAAGTGGGATAAAAAAGCCCCTAAAATGGCTGAGAATTTAGTGGGCAAACCAAGTCGTTATAATGAAACGTTACTCAAAGCCATGAATGTGCAACCTGATGAAACCGTATTAGATATCGGCTGTGGCCCCGGCACGTTTGTGATTCCTTTAGCCCAACAATGCCAAGCTGTGTATGCCCTCGATTACAGCCAAAGCATGTTAGAGATGGTTCAGCAATATAAAGAAAAGCATCAACTGAATAATATTACGCTTCTACATAAATCATGGTCAGATAACTGGGATGATGTGCCTCAAGCCGATGTAATACTCGCCTCTCGCTCAACGCTTGTGGATGATTTGGATGACATGATTGAAAAGCTACAAAGCAAAGCGAAAAAACGCGTCTTTTTAACCTCAGTGACACAACGCCATTTTCTCGATGAAGGCGTATTTGAAGCCATTGGCCGTGATGATGTAGGCTTTCCAACTTATATTTATTTAGTTAATCGCCTTTACCAAAAAGGTATTCACGCCAATGTAAGTTTTATTGAAACTGAATCAGGTTGTTTCCAAGGCGAAACCTTTGAGGATTTATTAAATTCCGTGGAATTTTCTCTCGGCAATCTCACCGAAAAAGAAAAACAAGACTTAGCTCAATTCTATCAACAAAAACAAATAAACAATGAACCGATAAAACACGGACAACGCAAATGGGCGTTGATTTGGTGGGAGGTTTAAGAAAAAAGTGCGGTCATTTTTGACCGCACTTTACACTTTAAGATAGATTAAAGAATCTCTAATAACTTCGCAAAGTCATCAAACACCCAATCTGGATTTGATTCCGCAATTGGAATGTTGTAGTTGTAACCGTAAGTTAGACCCACAGCTGGACAACCTGCTGAATGTGCCGCGAGAATGTCATTTCGAGAGTCACCTACAAACAACACTTGGCGAGGTTCTACGCCAAATTTACCACATAAATAATACAATGGGCCTGGATGTGGTTTAATCGCGGGTAATGACTGTCCTCCAAGCATTTCACTGAATAAATGATCGATACCAAATGCCGCTAATACTGGCTGAACATGGCGAGTTGGTTTGTTCGTTACCACGGCTAAGGCGTAACCACGAGCTTTCAAAGTTTCCAATGTTTCTTTTACATTTGGATATAAACGGCTCACATTACAAAGGTTCTCCGCGTAATACACGTTAAAACGCTCTTTCACTTGCTCCATTTCTGCATCTGAAAAGTCTTTACCTGTTTGCCCTTTTGCCCATTCTAAAGCGCGAGCAATCAACACAGGTGCCCCATTACCAATCCAAGTTAACACTAACTCTTCTGGTGCTTGAGGTAATCCAAAGTCTGCTAAAGCAGAATTCACAGACAACGCTAAATCTGGCAAGCTATTCACGAGCGTACCATCTAAATCAAAACCGATAACTTTAAATTGAGTCTTCATTCTTACTACCATCTATTTAACTGAAGCTAACTGCGCGCGCATTTGATCAATGATTTGTTTATAATCTGGTTTACCAAAAATCGCTGAGCCTGCCACAAACATATCTGCACCGGCTGCGGCGATTTCTGCAATATTATCCACTTTTACCCCACCATCAACTTCTAAACGGATATCTAAACCACTTTCATCAATCAGACGACGTGCCTGTTGTAATTTTTTCAATGTTGAAGGTAAAAAAGATTGTCCACCAAATCCTGGATTCACGGACATTAACAAAATCACATCCACCTTATCTAATACATAATCCAAATAACTTAATGGCGTTGCTGGATTAAACACTAAACCAGATTTACAACCGTGATCACGAATGAGCTGTAAAGAGCGGTCAATATGTTCACTGGCTTCAGGATGAAATGTAATGTAATCCGCACCGGCTTTGGCAAAATCAGGAATGATACGATCGACTGGTTTCACCATTAAATGCACATCAATAGGTGTTTTAATACCGTAATCACGCAAAGCTTTACACACCGCTGGGCCAAAGGTTAAATTCGGCACATAGTGATTATCCATTACATCAAAATGAATCACATCCGCACCGGCATTCAACACGTTTTGCACATCATCTCCTAGACGAGCAAGATCTGCAGAAAGGATAGAAGGGGCGATTAAATAAGGTTTCATTTGTCATCTCCTAAAGGATAAAAGTGCTTGTAGTTTACTACGTTGAGCTCAATTTTACCTTGATTATTTACAAGTTTTATCTGAAAACAAAGAAAAAAATAACCGCACTTGATTCAATTGCCTCAAAGTGCGGTTGGTTTTTATCGTATTTTAAAAGGATCGATTAGTTTAATCCAGTGATTTCCCAACGATTGTGAGATAGACCATCGATTTTGCCTTTTTTCACATTCGTGATGTAATCGATCATCATATTTTGGATAGTGCCTTTTTCACGGCCCATTGCCACTTTAGATTCCCAAAGTACCGGAATTTGTTGGCCTTCCCAAATCCCACCTTTACCGTTTAACTGAGCGAAACGATATGAGTTCATACCCACTTTTAATTTCATATCATCTGTCACCGGTTTGCCGTCAGCAAGGGTTAAACCAACGATTTTGCTACCTTGTGGATTACGTAAGTCAATTTTGTAATTTACGCCACCGAAAATGTCGTAAGTCACATATTTTGATTTTTTACGTTCCGCATTGTAACGGTATTCAGTGTCACCTGGTTGGATGGTATCGAAGTAGTTAGCCGACCATTCCATATATTCTTTCAATTGTTTACCGGTCATTTCATAAACGGTTACATCGCCACCTGCATAACGATAGTTAAAGATGATGTCTTTTTTCTTGATATCGCCTTTATCCATACGTGCTTTTTGATGGTCGAAAGAGAAAGTCACCACATCTGCACCGCTGTAATGTTGTTCAACATCATTAATAAATGAAGATAAACCAGTATCTTTTGAGAATGCAGCAGATACACCATGTTTGGTCTCTTGTGGCACCATTTCGTTTTCGGTTTGACCAATCACCACATTGTTTAATTCACGTAATTTCTCGTGGTAAGGTTTATAGATTTCCGCAATTTTCTTATCTGCTTCAAGTTCTTTAACTGGAACGGTTTTGGATTCTTTCTTCACCAATTTCACTTCTTTTTTATCGTTGATATCAAAAGTGAGATCCACTTCAGATACCACGGTACCGTAACGGTGTGGTTCAGTGATTAGTGTATTTTTAATGGTTTCACTTGGTACATCTTTGTGCATGTGACCTGCGATAACTACATCAATGCCATCTACTGCATTGATCACATCACGCATACCGGTATCAGGAATCTTGTTTTCATTCTCGATACCCATGTGAGCAATCACAATAATCGCATCAACACCTTTCGCTTTTAACTTCTCAACTTGTGTACGCGCTTCTTCTGTTGGTGAAGTAAATTTCATGTCTTTTAAGTTGCCCGTGTCTTCTTCAAATTTTGCTGACATTGGGGTACTTAAACCAATAATCCCTAACTTCACGCCATCTTTTTCGATGATGGTTGTCGCATCGATATAACGTTTGTCATTTTTCTTATGATAGAAGTTTGCGGTTAATTTTTTCGCTTTGATATCTTTTAGGATTTCATCTAATGCTTTCATCCCAAAGTTAAACTCGTGGTTACCCAATACGAAAATATCATAATTCATTTCGTTTAATACTTTTGGAATTGGGTGATCTTTGTAATATTTTTTATCTTTTGCGAACACATCGATTTGGTTATCTTGGATCGCATCACCGACTTCCACTAACACTACGTTTTTATTATTTTTACGCACATCTTTCACATAAGTTGCAATTTGTGCATAAGAACCAGATTTGTCCTCTACGTCTGCACCATAGCTCCAAGGTACGATACGACCGTGAACATCTGAGGTCCCTAATAATTTAATATTCACTTCTTGTGCCATTGCTGTGCTAACAGCAGAAAGCGCAAATAATGAGCAAAGTAATTTTTTCATAGAATTTCCTTTAAAGTTGCACAAAGTGCGGTTAAAAATGCCGGAGAATTATAGCGGTGAATCGATTGCTTACATAATTTTATTTTGAAGAAAAATAAAATTTGTGAGTTTGATCACATTTCATTTGGAGGATTAATGTCCTGTTTGAGAAAACAAGTTAATCACTAAAACACCACTGATAATCAGGGCCATACCTATCAGCCCTGCAGTATCGATTTTCTGACCAAAAGCGAAATATGCCACAATGGCGGTCAGAACAATACCGACGCCCGACCAAATGGCGTAAACCAAGCCAACAGAAAGTGTTCGGAAAACAATGGAGACAAAATAAAATGAAATGGCGTATAGCGCTAATGAGCCAACGGTGGGTAAAAGTTTGGCAAAGCCATCACTGACTTTTAATAAATTCGTTGCCACGATTTCAAGGCAAATAGAGATAGCAAGTAATGTCCAAGGATTCATATCAATCAAAACGTAAAGTAGAAAACGCTATTCTACCTTAAGCGGCGGATGGATGTAACCGAATTTGACGAGCCATGGCTTGCATATAAGGCGCCGTTTGCTCAAAGAAATATCGATACGAGGCACATAAATAATTATGTGAATTGGGTTCATTTTCGAGAGAAACAAAACGATGTTTCGGGCAACCACCATAACAGAGTTTACGAAACTCACAATGACGGCAAAGTGCGGTCAATTTTTGTGATTTTTCTAAACCGAATTGTTGCTGTTTACTGGAAAGCACAATCTCCGTTAAAGGTTGCTGAGTTAAATTCCCCATCTTGTATTCGGGATACACAAAATGATCGCAAGCATACACATCACCATTGGCTTCTGCCACAAGAGATTGACCGCAAGTGGGTTGATGAACACAAGTTGTAGAAGGATAACCGAGCCATTGTCCTAGTAAATTATCAAACTGCGACACATAAATTTTTCCCACATCATGAGCATACCATTCATGAAAGACATCCACGAGAAATTGCCCATAACCTTCTGATGGTACTGAAAAATCGGTTACTGATTGTGTTTTGGTATGACGTTCGACGATAGGAATAAACTGCATATAAGTCGAACCAAGCTGTTTGAGCGCTAAATAGGTTTCTCTTCCTTTTTGCCAATTTTGATCATTAATGACGGTCAGGGTGTTAAATTCCACGCCATATTCTTGCAGCAAATTTAACGCTTTTACGACTTTTTCAAAAGTGGGATTGCCATTACCTGAAATACGATAACGATTATGCACAGCACTTAAACCGTCAATAGAAAGCCCAATCAGAAAATGATGTTGTTTGAAAAATGCAGCCCATTGCTGATTAAGGGCAATGCCATTGGTTTGAAAGGCGTTTGTAATCTGTTTGCCTTGAGCAAATTCCTGCTGATATTCAACGGCTTGCTTATAAAAATCTAAGCCTAAGAGAGTCGGCTCCCCACCTTGCCAAGCAAATTCAACCACATTCCCTGCATGCGATTGGATATAGTTTTTGACGTAATGTTTTAAGGTGTCTTTCGACATAAAAGGCGCATATTGCCCAAACTGTTCTGATTTTTCCAAATAGAAGCAATATTCACACTGAATGTTACAGTGAAAACTGCTTGGTTTCGCCATTAAGTGAAAATGAGCTTGTGGTGGAAAAACAGACATCAACCATCCTTTGTTACAACATTATTTATGACCTGATATTCGATCAAATGCCCCGTTTTGTTTGAGTTCTTTTGCAATACGAATCGCGGTTTCGGTTTCACAGCCGGCATATTCTGCAATTTCACGATACGTCCAATTATAATCAGGAAAATGTTGTTTGAGAAAATACAAACTATCCATCACGCGATCTAAAGTACGCAAATAGGCACTTTTTGCCAAACGTTCCTCTGCTTCTCGTAATTCATCTGCCAAAATCTGTAATAAACATTGGCTCATCACTGTATTATGCGTAAAAAATTCACTCACTACATTAGGTTTGATGCGAGTAATCTCCGCATCAATTAAGACTTTTGCATTGCAATGATAATGTTTATCTGCCATCGAAAACAAAGTTCGAAAACCAAAATAATCGCCCTTGGAATATAATCGCACTAAGCTTTCCTTGCCATTTTCAAGGGTATGAAATAAGCCAATCAAGCCTGCTTGCACATAATAAAATTCATGCGCTACCTCACCTTGCTGATACAAGAAGGATCCTTTCGGCAAGTGATATAACTCGGTGAGCTGACAATGTGATAACTCTGTAGGCTTGATTGCGCAATTTTCCATAATCGTCCCTTAAAAGTGCGGTCAATTTTTTATTGGTTTTACACTTCGTTTATAATCCGATATACCCAGTTTTCTAGCGGATCATTTAAACGTTTCATTTCTTGACGCATTTCTTCCAACATCTCTTTTTTAACTGCTTCATATTCTGGCTTATAGAATAAATTATACATTTCAGCTGGATCGTTTTTCACATCATAAAGCTCACAAATATCCGAAGCATTAAACACTAATTTATAGTCTTTACGGTGCCACATGCGTTGTTCAAAATAGACGAAATGCCCCGCCAACTGTGCCAATATCCCTTTGCGTTGATTATCTTGATGTTGACGAACAATCGGCAAAATACTTTCCCCTTCAAAGGCTTGAGGAATAGGCTGATTAGCGAGATCATAAACGGTCGAGGTTAAATCATGGAGATAGACGAGGTTATCATCTTGTTGATTAACGCGGTTTGAATTTGGGTCTTTGATAATCATCGGAATATTGTAGGTGGTATCAAACATGAACTCCCCTTTTTCAATCATTCGATGAGCACCCATCGCATCCCCATGGTCAGCAGTTGCCACAATAAAAGTGCGGTCATAAATGCCGTTGTTTTCTAAGAAGGTAAATAGCTCACCAATTGCATCATCAATCAAGGTGATATAACCCCAGAATTTTGTGATCACTTCTTTCCAATGATCTTCGCTCGCTTCCCACATGCCCCACATTTTAGAGATGGTACGATAGTGTCCTGGTTTGCCTTCTAGTGGCTTGAAGAAGCTTTCATCTAGCACCACATCTTCTTTTTTATACATGGAATAATAAGGTTCTGGCACGATACAAGGCGTATGCGGTCCCCAGAAATTAATCCATGTAAAGAACGGTTTATTTTCAGCAAGTGATTCACTAATATAACTTTTCGCTTCATCAATGATGAAATACGGGATGGTTTGTTCTTTTGTGCCTGAAAGCAAACCACAAAGTTCTTGTACACGTAAATGAGGGTTATCACCGAAATAAGCACGGCTCACTTCAGGAATTTCATAGCCTTTTTCATCTAACCATTCTTTATAACGATTGGAATGTGTCGGCGGTTGGTTGAACACTAAATTTTTATACACACCACTGCCCGGATAACCATAGCCATCAAAGTTATGCCCTTTAATGCCGTAATCTTCCGGTACGGATTTTGTACCCACGTGCCATTTACCCACAACATAGGTGTTGTAGCCGTCTAGTTTACCGATATTCGGTGCAGCTTCGCTCACTTCACCTGTACCGCCTTTTTCACCATTACGAATGATGCCATGGGTAGATGGCATTAAACCGGTAAAGAGTGAAGTCCGTGCAGGTCCACAAACGGAAGCGGGCGTAAAAGCATTATTAAAACGTACGCCATCTTTAGCTAGACGGTCGATATTCGGGGTTTTAACGATCTGGTGACCATAAGCCCCCAACATATCTTTACGCACTTGGTCGAGTAAAATATAGATAATGTTCATACACAATCCTTATCTATTTTAAGGGCGTACGTGATGTACGCCCGACTGCTTAATGTTGGTTAGAAAGATGTAATTGATGTTCTGTTTTTTCATTTTTTGGTCTAAAGACAATCAACACGATGAGTTGTAATACCGCATACACTTCCAACACTAACATTGGATTGCCATCTGGTGAAGCAATACCAATTGGTGATAAGAATGCATAAAGCGCAATTAAACCAAGAATTAATGAAACAGATGTTACTTTAATGTATTTCCAATTGGTTAAGTCTACATCGCCTTTATTGATGGTATTTTCCACATAAGGTTCACGTTTTAAGAATTGACCTAGAATCAACATGAAAACAACATCAAATACGAATAATCCACCCATCACATACACGAAATTGATTTTCACATTGAACACCCAAACAATACTGAAATAAAGTACTACGTGTACAAGTAAAGCAATACGTGCAGCCAAGCCAGAAACAGTTTTATTAAATAAACCCACAGCAAATAACGCCACGATTGGAATATTCACAAAACCGGCAAAGCGTTTAGTGATTAAGAAAATACCATCTGTACCGAACATCAAAAGTGGGCCAATAATCATGGTCACAATCGCCATAATGGTTGAGACTTTTTTCGCATAGACGATCAACTCTTGATCGGTACGTTGTTTTTTACTGATAGATGGTAATAAGTCTTTACAATAAATGGTCGCTGCAGAGTTTAAGAATGAGTTAAAGGTACTTAAAATTGCACCGAAAAGTGCGGCAATAAAGAAGCCTTGTAATGCAGTCGGCATCACTTTATTGACCAATAATGGATAAGAGGTATCAATTGGATTTAAGCCTTCACCTAAAATATGGAAACTCAATAAACCCGGTAAATTAAGAATAATCGGTAATGTGAGTAGGAAAAGCGCTGCAATTAAAATCCCTTTTTGACCTGATGCTAAATCCTTCGCCCCTAAACAACGTTGTACGATGGCTTGGTTCGTTGTCCAATAGAAGAAGTGAACAACCATAATACCGGTAAAAATTGTCGGCCAAGGAGTAGAATCTGTTGAGCTACCAATGGCGTTCCATTTTTCAACGTGAGTGGTGGTGATAATATTCAAGCCTTCTGAAATGCTGCCATTACCTAAATAAAGCAATGCAAATACAGGTACAAGCAACGCACCAATCACTAAGATCACGGCATTGATGGTATCAGAAACGGCTACCGCTTTTAACCCACCAAAAATCGCATAAATCGCACCCACTACACCGATAGCAATTACAGTATAGACAATTGCTTGCGCATAACTTAATCCGAAAATAGTTTCTAGATTGAAGATTTTATTAAATGCAATCGCTCCGGTATAAAGTGCGGTCGGAATAACGATTAAAAGATAGAAGACTAAGAATAACCCTGACATAATCAAACGAGTTTGTCGGTCAAAACGATTTTCAAAGAATTCTGGAATGGTGGTATAACCGTTACGCAAATATTTCGGTAACATATAAAGCGCCAAGAAACAAAGCGGAATCACCGTTGGCACTGTCCACGCAATAATAGAAAAGTTGTTTTGATAAGAAACGGCATTCACGCCAATCAATTGCTCAGTAGAAAGTGAAGTTAAAACCATTGAGCAACCAATCACAATACCGCTTAATCCTCGTCCCGCTAAGAAATAACCTTTCGAGGTGGTTAAATCATCGTTTTTCGTCCGTAGCCATGAAATATAGGCTACCAAAGCTGTTACGATGAGGAAACTCGAAACTGTTAATAGCATACGCTCCTCCTTGTAGAAGCCATTATTAATATCCATTTATAGACTACTGCTAGGTGTATAAAGAGCATATGATAATTGTCATACTGATTGTGTGAGAAGGATCACAAAATTAAAATAAAGTCTGTTTTTATAGATAATTATGAGCAAGATCATAAATTATTTATTTATCCAAAAGAATAATAATGCCGTACTCCCACAAAAAAGGAGTTTGAAATGAGTTTACAGTTAATTTTTATTTTAATTTTATGTGGTGTGATGACAAATATAATGTCCGCTATTTTTGGCATCGGTGGCGGCGTATTGATGGTACCTATTCTCTACACCTTATTCCCACAGTTCCCTTTACAAATGATTGCTGCTACATCATTGACGATTGTCATGGGGTCATCCTTTATTAACTTAATTTATTTTTACAAACAAAAAGTATCGATTAATTACAAAGCGATGCTCATTTGGTCTGTGGGTATGATTATTGGTGTGCAGCTAGGATTCGAATCCAGTTTTTATGTACCTGATATTGCCATCATCAGTGTGTTTGTTATCACACTTTCCCTATTAGCAATTCGTACTATTTTTAGTAAAGAAACCGCAATAATTCAGCAATCTACAGCGGATGAAACGATTAAAGGAATAGGGCTTTCAACGATAGGTGGATTTATTGCTGGCATGACTGGCATTGGAGGAGGCTCAATTATGGCGCCTTTAATTGGTCAGCTAAAATCCGTTAAAGCCCATCAAATTGCCCCTTATACCAATGCGATGATGTTTATTGGTGGACTAGGTAGCCTTTATGGCTATCTTTCAAAAAACTCGACTTATCACTTTGGTTGGCAAATCGGTTATGTCAATTTTTCGATTGTGATTATTGTTGTGCTAAGTGCTTTTGTAACCGGATTTTTCTCAATGAAAATCCGAGGTAAATTATCACCGCACTTAGTCAAAAAACTATTGGGTATTATTTTATTGGTAATCAGTGCTTATATGTTACTTATCCATTCCATAAAATAAAAAATGGCAGAGGAAAACGCCTCTGCCATTTTGATTATTTTTCTTCTTTTTTCACTTCATCCCACAGAATATCCATTTCGATTAAAGAAAGATCTTTAACTGATGAACCTCGTTCCAATGCCTTTTCTTCTACTTTACGAAAACGTTGTTCAAATTTATTATTCGCCTTACGCAAAGCCTCTTCTGCATTACATTTGAGATGTCGAGACAAATTAACCATTGCGAAAAATAAATCCCCGATTTCCTCTTCTATTTTTTCTTGATTGCGAGGCATTTGATTAACTTCATCCCGTACTTCTTGTAATTCTTCTTCTACTTTTGCCAATACAGGTTCAAGTTCATTCCAATCAAATCCTATCTTTGAACATTGTTTTTGCATTTTCTGTGCTCTTAACAATGCAGGAAAAG
The DNA here is from genome assembly GCA_902466845.1 of uncultured Haemophilus sp. Taxonomy (GTDB): domain Bacteria; phylum Pseudomonadota; class Gammaproteobacteria; order Enterobacterales; family Pasteurellaceae; genus Haemophilus_D. The sequence continues at coordinate 657 of CABQSN010000026.1, read as the reverse complement.
CATTCGGAACATTATCTAAAATAGACTGTTGTTTTTGAGCTGATTTTTCTTGTGCTTTGATACTGTTCCAACGGGCTAACGCTTCTTCTTCATTTCCAGCTGTAGCATCACCAAATACATGAGGATGGCGACGTACAATCTTTTCAGAAACATCATTAAGAACATCATCAAATGTAAAATAACCATCCTCTGAAGCGAGTTGACTGAAAAACACCACCTGTAATAAAAGATCACCAAGCTCTTCTCTTAAATTAGCAATATCTTTCTTTTGGATGGCATCAATGACTTCATAAGTTTCTTCAGTTAAACAAGGAATCATGGAGTCATAATTTTGTTTAAGATCCCAAGGACAGCCTCCATTAGGATTACGTAATTGTGCAATTAATTGAATAAAATCTTGAATAGAATAACGCATAAGAATATCTCTGAAACACTAAAATGCAATTAGTATAAAACGAATAACAAAATAGACAATATTCTTATAAAAAATTAAAGATAAATTGATATGGAATAATGGCAGGGGCGGAGAGGCTCGAACTCCCAACACCCGGTTTTGGAGACCGGTGCTCTACCAATTGAACTACGCCCCTATTGGTATTAAGAATTGGCGGAATGGACGGGACTCGAACCCGCGACCCCCTGCGTGACAGGCAGGTA
>CABQSN010000025.1:0-15196 GCA_902466845.1 uncultured Haemophilus sp. | reverse complement strand
AACCGTCATTATTAATTGATTCGTTACCAGATTATTTGCATCTTTCGCTACAAAATACCCCTGTGCAGCCTTTGGTTTCACTTTTTTTACAAGAAGCCGAGAAACCAGAGCAAGGCACAAAATCCGTGATCGACGCGCTATCAAATGTGTTGTTTATTTATATTTTGCGTCATGCTCAACAAATAGGTTTGCTTAATCAAGGCTTATTAGCCGCGTTACAGGATAAAAGGCTGAATCAAGTCCTTGAAAAAATCCTGTTTTCACCTCAATTAGATTGGAATATTGAGCAATTAGCAGCGTTGGCATCCATGTCTCGTGCAACCTTTATGCGGATCTTTCAACAGCAATTAGGGATGCCCCCAGGAAAATTTCTCACTCAAGTGAGGTTAGAAATGGCGGCTGTTTTATTGAAAAATACTCAAAAGACCATTTTGGCAATCGCCCTTGAAGTAGGGTATCAATCAGAAGCACATTTTAGTAAGGCGTTTAAAGCAATTTATGGGCTTTCACCGAGCCAATTTCGCAAAACCTAGCCCATCGTTTAAAACTTACGTTATAATGACCGCACTTTAGGCGGCACTGTCGCCTTGTATTTTTAAGGTATTATTATGTTTAATAAAATATTTTCATGGTTTGAAAACCGTTTAGATCCTTATCCGGAAAGCAATCCAACGACGCCTGAAAAAGGCTTGTTCCGTTTTATTTGGTCAAGCATTGATGGCATGAAAGGCTGGATCTTTTTACTCGCGGTATTGACGGTCGGTACCGGTGTGATGGAAGCCTTGCTTTTCCAATTTATGGGATTATTGGTGGATTGGCTGGGTGCTTATTCACCAACCACACTTTGGCAAGAAAAAGGGCATTTGCTTGCCGGTATGGCAGCTTTGCTTATTTTTAGTATTGTATGGTCATTTGTAGGCGTGAATGTGCGCTTACAAACGTTACAAGGAGTATTCCCAATGCGTTTGCGTTGGAATTTCCACCGTTTGATGCTAGGCCAAAGCTTAAGCTTCTACCAAGATGAATTTGCAGGTCGTGTATCGGCGAAAGTGATGCAAACCGCCCTTGCGGTGCGTGATACCGTCATGACCATTGCGGATATGCTGGTGTATGTTGCCGTATATTTTATTACTTCAGGCTTGGTGCTTGCGGCTTTAGATACCTGGTTTTTAGTGCCGTTTTTCTTATGGATTGTAGCATTTGTGACTATTTTACGTTTGCTTATTCCACGCTTAGCGAAAACGGCTCAACGACAAGCCGATGCGCGATCTCTCATGACAGGGCGTATTACGGATGCTTACTCAAATATTGCAACGGTAAAACTATTTTCACATGATGCGAGAGAAGCGAATTATGCAAAACGTTCCATGGAAGAATTTATGGTCACCGTGCATGCACAAATGCGTTTGGCGAGTTCATTAGATACCTTAACTTATGCAACCAATATTTTCTTAACGTTAAGCACCGCGATTTTAGGCGTGGTGTTGTGGCAAAACAGCCAAGTTGGTGTGGGAGCAGTGGCTACAGCAACCGCGATGGCATTACGTGTAAATGGTCTTTCCCGCTGGATTATGTGGGAATCAGCTCGTTTATTTGAAAATATCGGGACAGTGAATGATGGTATGGCAACACTAACCAAACCGCATACCATTGTTGATAAGCCAAATTGTGTTGCATTAGAAGTGAAACAAGGTGAAATCAAATTTAGTGATATTTCGTTTGCCTATGATCCGAATAAACCGTTACTTAACCATTTTAATCTCACCATCAAACCGGGTGAAAAAGTGGGCTTAATTGGGCGTTCCGGTGCGGGCAAATCAACCATTGTGAATTTGCTTCTACGTTTCTACGAAGCACAAGAAGGTTCAATTACCATTGATGGTCAAAATGTTTTAGATGTAAGCCAAGAAAGCCTTCGTAGTCAGATTGGTCTTGTAACACAAGATACCTCGCTTTTACACCGTTCTGTTCGCGATAACATCATTTATGGTCGCCCAACAGCGACAGATGAAGAAATGATCAATGCGGCTAAACGTGCGGAAGCTGCCGATTTCATCCTTTATCTCAGCGATGCTCAAGGCAGAAAAGGCTATGATGCTCATGTTGGTGAACGCGGGGTGAAACTGTCGGGTGGCCAACGCCAACGTATTGCGATTGCGCGTGTCATGTTAAAAGATGCGCCAATTTTACTGTTGGATGAAGCGACCAGTGCGTTAGATTCTGAAGTAGAAGTGGCGATACAAGAAAGTCTCGACAAGATGATGGAAAATAAAACGGTTATTGCCATTGCTCACCGTTTATCCACTATTGCGGCAATGGATCGTTTAATCGTGTTAGATAAAGGTCAAATTGTCGAGCAAGGGACTCACGCAGAATTGCTTGAACAAAATGGGCTTTATGCTCGCCTTTGGAAACATCAAAGTGGTGGCTTCTTGAGTGAGCATGCTGAGTAAAACACAGGAAAAAATGACCGCACTTTGCAAAGGCGTAAATCTTAAGAGAGTTTAGATAGCGATTGAACTTTTCTCATAATTAGTGCGAATTTCCTTTGACTATTTTATTGACAACAGGTAATATTCGCACCCTATGCAAAAGGTAAAACTACCCCTAACCGTTGATCCGGTTAAAGACGCTCAACAAAGAATTGATTATGATGGTTATTATACCGCTAGTCAGTTAGTGCGTTTAGCTGAATCTACGGGGAAAGTGCTCAGCGATGCACAGGTAACATTATCGTTTTATATTGATCCACAAAAATTAGTGGTGATGAAAGGGCAAGTACAAGTTGATGTCGAATTAGACTGTCAACGTTGTGGCGAACCATTCAAACAAACATTGGAATGTCATTTTATGTATAGTCCAGTGGCTAATTGGGATCAGGCTGATGACTTGCCGGAAATTTATGAGCCAATCGAATTTAATGAGTTTGGTGAAATAGATTTACTTGGTGCAGTGGAAGACGAACTTATTTTAGCTCTACCGCTTGTTCCAATGCATTCATCTGAACACTGTGAAGTGTCCGCGCACGAACAGGTTTTTGGCGAATTGCCTGAAGAATTGGCAAAAAAACCGAACCCGTTCGCTGTATTAGCTAATTTAAAGCAAAAGTAAATTAAATTTAGGAGTATAGCCAATGGCTGTTCAACAAAACAAAAAATCTCGTTCACGTCGTGATATGCGTCGTTCACACGATGCATTAACTACTGCTGCAGTATCAGTGGATAAAGCAAGCGGTGAAACTCACTTACGCCACCACGTAACTGCTGACGGTTACTACCGTGGTCGCAAAGTGATCAATAAGTAATTTTACTTATAAGGTATTCACTTGAACCGTCTAACCTTAGCGTTAGATGTGATGGGCGGGGACATTGGTCCCCGTATTACTATCCCCGCATCTCTTTCAGCGTTGGAAGCAGATCCAATGCTCTCTTTAGTGCTGTTTGGCGATAGCCAACAAATTTCCCCTTTACTGGAAAATGCACCTTCTTCTCTTTTAGAACGTATTCAAATTCATCATTGCACTAAGACTATTGATAACAATCAAGGTATTTCTCATGCATTGCGTCATAGCAAAGGCACGTCGATGCGCTTAGCGATTGAAATGGTTCAGAAAGGCGAGGCACAAGGTTGTGTGAGCGCAGGGAATACAGGTGCATTGATGGGATTGTCAAAGGTACTCTTACAGCCTTTAGAAGGGATTCAACGCCCAGCGTTGGTATCCTTATTACCGTCGATGACGGGTGATAAAACCGTGATGTTAGATTTAGGCGCAAACGTAGAATGTTCTGCTCAAAATCTTTATGAATTTGCCGTCATGGGCTCGATCTTTGCCGAAAACCGATTGAACTTAGTTTATCCACGTATTGCCTTACTCAATATTGGTGTGGAAGAAATTAAAGGACATCAATCCATTCGTGAAGCTGCGAATTTCTTAGAAAAATCAACCGCACTTAATTATACCGGCTTTATTGAAGGTAACTTTTTATTAAATGGTGTGGCTGATGTGATCGTGAGTGATGGGTTTTCGGGAAATATTGCATTAAAAACCCTTGAAGGGGCTGCTAAGAATCTGTTATCTCTTCTGAAAGGAAAAGAAAAACAGCCTATTTTTAAATCGCTTGCCAAATTTATTCTGCGTTTTTTCTTTAAAGATGCTTATCATCGCTTGAAACGCATTAACCCAGATGAATATAATGGGGCATCTTTACTCGGATTAACGGCTGTTGTGGTGAAAAGCCATGGCAGCGCAAATGTGGATGCATTTGCTCGTGCAATTGCGGATGCAGCTTTACAAGCTCGTTTGCAAATTCCACAAAAAATCTTGGCGGGTTTACAACGTTATTAATTAATAAGTTTTGATATTATGAATAGTAGAATTTTATCCACCGGTAGCTATTTGCCGAGCCACATTCGTACCAATGCGGATTTGGAAAAAATGGTTGATACTTCAGATGAATGGATCGTGACACGTTCAGGCATTCGTGAACGTCGTATTGCAGCAGCAGATGAAACTGTTGCAACAATGGGATGTGAAGCAGCCAAAAAAGCACTTGAAATGGCCAATCTTGATCCTCAAGAAATTGAGTTGATCATCGTTGCAACAACCAGTGGTTCTCACGCTTATCCAAGTTCAGCTTGCCAAGTTCAAGGCTTATTAGGCATTGAAGATGCGATTTCTTTTGATTTAGCGGCAGCTTGTACCGGTTTTGTTTATGCTTTAGGTGTAGCGGATAAATTTATTCGTTCAGGTAGCGTGAAAAAAGCCCTTGTGATTGGTGCAGATCTTAACTCGCGTAAATTAGATGAAACCGATCGTAGCACTGTCGTGTTATTTGGTGATGGTGCAGGTGCGGTGATTTTAGAAGCATCAGAGCAAGAAGGCATTATTTCAACGCATTTACATGCATCGCCAGATAACAATGCGGCATTACTACTTCCACAAGCTGAACGTGGCGTGGAGAAATCTGGCTATATTGAAATGCAAGGTAATGAAACCTTTAAATTAGCGGTACGTGAGCTTTCTAATGTGGTGGAAGAAACCCTTTCTGCTAATAATCTCCAAAAAACAGATATCGACTGGCTTGTGCCACATCAAGCGAATTTACGTATTATCACCGCGACAGCGAAAAAATTAGAGATGGATATGTCGCAAGTCGTGGTGACGCTTGATCGTACAGCGAATACCAGTGCGGCGACAGTACCAACGGCTTTAGATGAAGCGGTGCGTGATGGCCGAATTCAACGCGGTCAATTGCTTTTACTCGAAGCTTTTGGCGGTGGTTGGACTTGGGGTTCAGCATTGGTGCGATTCTAATTAATTTGTTAGAATCCCGACAGAATTTTAAAAGTGCGGTTAAATTTGACCGCACTTTCAACATTTAAACGATGAAGAAATAGGAAGAAAACATGAAAAAATTCGCAATGGTTTTTCCAGGACAAGGTTCTCAAGCTGTTGGCATGTTAGCTGATCTTGCTAATGAATATCCAGTAGTCACTGAGACTTTTAAACAAGCATCTGAAGCGCTTGGCTATGATTTATGGAACTTGGTTCAACAAGGTCCAGCAGAAGAATTAAATAAAACTTGGCAAACTCAGCCAGCATTATTAGCGGCATCCGTTGCGATCTTCCGTGTATGGCAAGAAAAATACCCACAATTACAACCAAGTGTGATGGCTGGTCACAGTTTAGGTGAATATTCAGCATTAGTTTGTGCAGGTGTCATTGATTTTAAAGATGCTATTAAATTAGTGGAATTACGCGGTAAATTAATGCAGCAAGCGGTACCTGAAGGTACTGGTGCAATGTATGCGATTATTGGTTTAGACAATGAAGCGATTATCAATGCATGTAAACAAGCTGAGCAAGGTGAAGTGGTGTCTGCGGTAAACTTTAACTCACCAGGTCAAGTAGTCATTGCTGGAGCGAAAGAAGCGGTAGAACGTGCAGCTGCATTATGTAAAGAAGCGGGCGCAAAACGTGCTTTACCATTAGCGGTAAGTGTTCCTTCACATTGCGCATTAATGAAACCAGCTGCGGATCAATTAGCTGTAACACTTGAAGGTATTACGCTTAATGCGCCAGCAACACCAGTATTAAACAACGTGGATGTCAAAGCGGAAACAGAAAGTGCAGAAATTCGTACCGCACTTATCCGTCAATTATATAGCCCAGTTCGTTGGACTGAAACTGTTGAGAAAATGGCACAAGATGGCGTAGAGGTTTTAGTTGAAATCGGCCCAGGTAAAGTATTAAACGGTTTAACAAAACGTATCGTGGCAGAATTACAAGCAACATCAGTAAACGATGTGGCATCATTAGATGCTGTTGAAGCATTATTAGCATAAAAGGGGATTAAAAATGCAAAATAAAATCGCATTAGTAACAGGTGCAACACGTGGTATTGGCCGCGCAATTGCAGAAGAATTAGCATCAAAAGGTGCATTTGTAATTGGTACCGCAACCTCTGAAAAAGGTGCAGATACAATTTCAGCTTACCTTGGCGATAAAGGTAAAGGTTTAGTATTAAATGTGGCAGACAAAGAAAGTATTGATGCCGTATTAGAGCTAATTAAAGAACAATTTGGCGATATTGATATTCTCGTGAATAACGCAGGTATCACACGTGATAACTTATTAATGCGTATGAAAGATGAAGAATGGTTTGATATTATGCAAACCAACTTAACTTCTGTATTCCATCTTTCTAAAGCGATGTTACGTTCCATGATGAAAAAACGTTTCGGTCGTATCATTACTATCGGTTCAGTGGTGGGTTCAATGGGTAACCCAGGTCAATCTAACTATTGTGCAGCAAAAGCAGGTTTGATTGGTTTCTCTAAAGGCTTAGCGAAAGAAGTGGCATCACGTGGTATTACTGTAAACGTTGTGGCTCCTGGCTTCATCGCAACGGATATGACAGAAGTGCTTACTGAAGAACAAAAAGCAGGTATTCTTGGTAATGTCCCTGCAGGTCGTTTAGGTGAGCCAAAAGATATCGCAAAAGCGGTGGCGTTTCTAGCTTCTGACGATGCGGCTTATATTACCGGTACCACATTACATGTGAATGGTGGCTTATATATGAGCTAACCCTTTCATGGGGATATATGAGGGATTTTGTCTATAACATATAGCAAAGCAGTTTAGTTAATGATAAAATCCCAATCGCAATGTAACTTTTTCTCTGTATGTGTTTTTACATTGCCTGTTTTTTGTGGTGCGACCACCTAAGAAATAGTTGCAACTTTATCAAAAATGCATACACTAACCGCTCTTAAATGAGTTAAAACAACAATAGGAAAAACAAATGAGTATTGAAGAACGCGTGAAAAAAATCATCGTTGAACAATTAGGTGTTAAAGAAGAAGACGTAAAACCAGAAGCTTCTTTCGTTGAAGATTTAGGTGCGGACTCTTTAGATACAGTTGAATTAGTAATGGCTTTAGAAGAAGAATTCGATATCGAAATTCCTGATGAAGAAGCTGAAAAAATCACAACTGTTCAATCTGCGATTGACTACGTTCAAAACAATCAGTAATTTTTAAGTTGGGCGATCTTTTAGGTCGCCTAATTTTTTTCTTTAAATTCCTTTTCTAAATTATTTATCTTCAAATAAAACAAAATATATTTAAATCTTCTAAATTTCTGACCGCACTTTTCTTTATTTAATCTTTCTCAGATTTGCTTTTATTATTTAGTTCCTTATTTTTTGATTTAAAACAAAATTTATCCTAAAAAATACTTATTATGAGTTAATTTTGGTGCTAATATTTAATACAAATTTTTTTCTAATTAACCATAAAATGATTCGGAGTATCTTATGGATTTTCTAATGAACCTAGGTGAAGGTAGCCAGTTTGCTATTCAGCTTGCTATTGTTCTTATCTGTTTATTTTACGGGGCAAAAAAAGGTGGTATCGCACTGGGTATGCTCGGTGGGGTAGGCTTAATTGTTCTTGTTTTTGGCTTTGGTATTGAACCAGGTAAGCCAGCTATCGATGTAATGTTGACCATCCTTGCAGTGGTGGTCACATCGGCAACATTGCAAGCCAGTGGTGGTTTAGATGTCATGTTACAAATCGCGGAGAAAATGCTTCGTCGTAACCCGAAATATGTCAGTATTTTGGCTCCGTTTGTAACCTGTTTCTTAACCATTTTATGTGGTACAGGTCACGTGGTTTATACCATGTTACCAATCATCTATGATATCGCGATCAAAAATGATATTCGTCCTGAACGTCCAATGGCGGCAAGTTCAATTGCCTCTCAAATGGGTATCATTGCGTCACCAGTTTCTGTGGCAGTCGTGACTTTAACCACATTCTTAGTGAATGCTAAAACACCATTAGCAGGTTTTGATGGTTATTTAGATTTATTAAAAATTACCGTTCCTTCAACCCTTTGTGGTGTATTAGCTATCGGTATTTTCAGCTGGTTCCGTGGTAAAGATTTAGATAAAGACCCAGAATTCCAAGAGAAATTAAAAGATCCCGAATTCAAAAAATATGTTTATGGTGATAGCACATCATTATTAGATAAAAAATTGCCACAATCTAGCTGGAATGCGATGTGGATCTTCTTTGGTGCAATTTTAGTGGTTGCCCTATTAGGTTACTTTAAAGATTTACGCCCAGCCTTTGAAAAATCAGCACCAGCTCAAGTGGTAGAAATCGTTTCTGCTGATAAAGCGGTGAAAACCTTTAATATTAAAGACGGTAAAATTGTGGCATTAGCAAAAGATGGTACATTAGTACTTGATGTTAAAGACAGCAAAGCAAAAGCAAAAACTGCCTATAACAACGTTGCAATTTATAACGATAAAGGTGAAGTTGCTCAAACAATTACTGCTCAAGATAACGGTGTTGTAATTACAGCGGGAGATAAAACAGAAACGATTGATAATGCTGCAATTGTATTGAAAGATAGCGCGAAGAAAAAAGTCAATTTAAGTATGGTTCACGTTATTCAAATCTTCATGTTATTAGCGGGTGCATTAATTGTTATCTTTACCAAAACCGATGCAGGCAAAATCAGTAAAAATGAAATTTTCCGTTCAGGTATGATTGCGTTAGTAGCGGTATTCGGGATTTCTTGGATGGCAGAAACCATGTTTACCGTTCACACTCCAATGATGAAAGCAGCACTTGGTGATGTGGTAAAAGCACATCCTTGGACTTACGCATTGATGTTGTTATTAATTTCTAAATTCGTAAATTCACAAGCCGCAGCATTAGTTGCATTCGTTCCTCTTGCTTTAGGTATCGGTGTTGATCCAGCTGTTATCTTAGCCTTTGCTTCAGCTTGTTACGGTTACTACATTTTACCAACTTACCCAAGTGACCTTGCGGCAATCCAATTCGACCGTTCAGGCACAACCCACATTGGTAAGTTTGTAATTAACCACAGCTTTATTTTACCGGGCTTAATCGGTGTAATCACTTCATGTATCTTTGGTTACATTTTCACAAGCTTGTTTGGTTATCTATAATTAGCTAACTGATAAAAGAAAAGGCTATTCGTTTGAATAGCCTTTTTTGTTTGTAAAGTGCGGTTAAATTTTAGGATGTTTTATCTCGATGCTCTATTTGACTTTATCATTCATAAACATTCCTAAAACTGACCGCACTTTTGCTCTTCTTAAAATAAATTCCTGCTAAAGGTTGAAACATAGGGGGATTTATTGCGATAATCCTCATTATTTTTTGGGTGATCTTTCGGGCTGCCATTTTTTCAGGTGGCCAGTTTTTATTAGGAAAGATTAATTTGGACATTATTTAAGTTAGAAGAATAACAATGGCTGAAAAACGTAATATTTTTTTAGTAGGACCGATGGGCGCAGGTAAAAGCACTATTGGCCGTCAGCTTGCGCAACAATTGAATATGGACTTTGTCGATTCAGATGCAGTAATTGAGGAACGTGCGGGAGCAGACATTAGCTGGATTTTTGATTTAGAAGGCGAAGAAGGTTTTCGTAAGCGTGAAGAGCGTATTATCAATGAATTAACCCAATTACAAGGCGTTGTGCTTTCCACTGGTGGTGGAGCAGTGATGTCAAAAGAAAATCGTAATTATCTTTCTGCTCGTGGTATTGTGATTTATTTAGAAACCTCAGTAGATAAACAATATCAACGTACGCAACGTGATAAAAAACGTCCTTTATTACAAGGAACGGATAACCCGCGCCAAGTGTTGGAAGATTTAGCCAAAGTACGCAATCCGTTATACGAAGAAATTGCTGATATCACCTTACCAACAGATGAGCAAAATGCCAAAGTAATGGTTAATCAAATTGTTGATTTAATTGATAATCTAAACGGCTTAAACGGTTCACTCTAAGGATTAAAAATGTTGTGCGTAAATGTTGAATTAAAAGAACGTCGTTATCCTATTTATATTGGCGAAGGTTTACTTAAAGATGAAACCTGTTATCCGCTGAAAAAAGGGGATAAGGTGATGATCGTGACTAATCCAACCGTCGCACAATATTATCTTGAGCCCGTTACAGAAACGTTAGAAAAAATAGGTTGTCAGGTTGAATCGGTATTATTGCCTGATGGCGAAAAATATAAAACGTTAGAGTCTTTAAACCTCATTTTTACCGCACTTTTAAAGCATAATCATGGGCGAGATACCACCATTATTGCATTAGGTGGTGGTGTGATTGGTGATGTGGCAGGTTTTGCAGCAGCAAGTTATCAGCGTGGTGTGCGTTTTATTCAAATTCCTACCACATTATTAGCCCAAGTGGATTCTTCTGTTGGTGGCAAAACTGCCGTTAATCATGAGTTAGGCAAAAATATGATTGGGGCGTTTTATCAACCTTCTACGGTGATCATTGATACCCTTACACTCAATACTTTGCCAAAACGTGAAGTGAATGCGGGACTGGCGGAAGTCATTAAATATGGGGCGATTTTAGATTATGCCTTTTTTGAATGGCTTGAAGCGCATATTGATGAATTAGTTGCATTAAATCAACATTCACTGCAGCATTGCATTGCGCGTTGTTGCCAGATTAAAGCTGATGTTGTTGCACGCGATGAAACTGAAAAAGGCGATCGTGCATTATTAAATCTCGGTCATACTTTTGGTCATGCGATCGAAACACATTTAGGCTATGGAAACTGGTTACATGGTGAAGCTGTTGCAGCTGGAACTATGATGGCAGCGGTGTTATCTGAACAATTAGGCGATCTTTCTTTTGAAGATGTTGCACGTTTAGAAAAACTCTTAGCGCGCGCTAATTTACCGACCGTCTCGCCTGATACCATGCAGCCAGAAGATTATTTACCGCATATGATGCGAGATAAAAAAGTGCTGGCAGGCAAGTTGCGTCTTGTGTTGCTAAAAGCGCTTGGACAAGCCTACGTGGCGACTGATACTGACAAATCTCTTGTGCTAAACGCGATTGAGCGTTGCACACAACATGACTAACTGTCATTGCTCTCATGTTGCGTCCAAAAAATAACAAAACGAAACCTCGAATTAAACACCGCCCGTTTTTAAAATGGGCGGGCGGTAAATTTCGTTTAACGGACGATCTCAACCGAGTCTTTCCAAAAAGAAAACAGTGTTTAATTGAACCTTTTGTTGGTGCGGGCGCGGTTTTTTTGAATTCTCATTTTGAACGTTACATTTTGGCGGATATTAATCCCGATTTAATTAACTTATTTAATATCGTCAAAGAAAATGTGGATGTCTATATTGAGGCTTGTAAACCAATTTTCTTCGCTGAAAATGCGAATACAGCCGAGTATTATTACGCACAGCGAGACGCCTTTAATCAATCAACCGATCCTTTCGTGCGTTCGGTGCTGTTCCTCTATTTGAACCGTTTTGGGTTTAACGGCTTGTGCCGTTATAACAGTAAAAATGAATTCAATGTGCCATTTGGCGCTTATAAAACCCATTATTTCCCTGAAGATGAATTGCGCTATTTCGCCCATAAAGCACAAAGTGCGGTCTTTTTATGTGCTGATTTTCAACAGACGTTTGAATTAGCGGATAAACACAGCGTGATCTACTGTGATCCGCCTTATGCACCGCTTCCACAAGATACTAATTTTACTGGATATGCGGGGAATTCTTTTGGACTTGAACATCAAAAGAATTTAGCAGAATGCGCCAAAAAAGCACAAAAAGAAAAGCAAATTTCTGTTGTGATTTCTAACCACGATACGAAATTTACGCGTGAGATTTATAAAGGGGCAAAATTTAAACGCGTTAAAGTACAGCGCTCGATCAGTCAATCTTCAGAAAAACGAGTTAAAGTAAAAGAATTAATCGCCATCTTTAAAGGTTAGTTTAGCAGGTTAATTCTGGATTGATTTTAATCTCAAAGCCTTTTACTTCGGGATAAGTCGGTTGAATTGCGGCGAGTAATTCGCTTTGTCGAAATAAAATCCCTTGGCGAACGACCGCACTTTTGACTTCGATAAAGAGTTTCCCATCTGTGATGGAGCTTAAACGAAAAAGTCCTTTAAATTCTTGAGGAAAAAGGCGGCTGATGTTTTGGTTCAGTTCGTTCAACATTAACCCTTTCTGCATGATTTTGGCAAATTGAGATCCTTCTAGCACATCAATAATATTCATGGCTTTTTGATAACGCTCATGCTTGTTTTCCACAAAAATACCCCAATAATGACTTTATGTTGAATTTCCGATACAATACACTCAAATTTTGTCAGAGACAATAAGATGATGAAATCAAACAAAGGTAAAACAAATTTCTGGTCGCAGTTGCTGTTAAGCATGATTGCGATTTTTGCTTTACCTGTTGCTCAGGGATTGGAGGTGCCACCTTCATCAAATATGAGCGGTGAAAATTACCAAACATCATCTGAACAACATATGTTGATTGCGGTGCGTGAAATTCGTCAAGCATTGCAGGTTCAACCTCAGCCAACAAATCACAAAACCCATTCAAATCAAAAACACGAAAAAATTCAACCGCACTTTATTGCGGCGGAATTCCCTGTTTCTGCCCCTATTCGTGCCGGCCCAGCCATCATTTAATTTTCTTTTATCTTTGAATGAGCCGATTTTTTAATCGGATGATCCTTTTTATTTTTTATTTGAAAGAGAAATTATGAGTTTTTTAACAAAAATTTTTGGCAGCCGTAACGATCGTATTTTACGTAAATTAAGAAAACAAGTTGCGAAAATCAACAAAATGGAGCCGGCTTTTGAGGCATTAAGTGATGATGAATTAAGAGCAAAAACAGAAGAATTCCGTAGCCGTTTAGCTAATGGTGAAACTTTACAACAACTTTTACCTGAAGCGTTTGCTACCGTGCGTGAAGCGGGTAAACGTGTACTCGGTATGCGTCATTTCGATGTGCAATTAATCGGTGGTATGGTGTTAACAAACCGTTGTATCGCTGAGATGCGTACGGGGGAAGGTAAAACCTTAACCGCAACCTTGCCTTGTTATTTGATGGCATTGGAAGGTAAAGGCGTACACGTTGTGACAGTGAATGATTACTTAGCACGTCGAGACGCGGAAACTAATCGCCCATTATTTGAATTCTTAGGTATGACTGTTGGGGTGAATATCCCTGGTTTACCGCCTGAAGCAAAACGTGAAGCTTATGCGGCAGATATTACATACGCGACAAACAGTGAACTAGGTTTCGATTACCTTCGTGATAACTTAGCGCATTCTAAAGAAGAACGTTTCCAACGTCATTTAGGCTATGCCTTAGTGGATGAGGTGGACTCTATCTTAATCGATGAAGCACGTACGCCGTTGATTATTTCTGGTCAAGCGGAAGACAGTTCAGAGCTTTATATTGCGGTAAATAAATTAATTCCGAATTTAATTAAGCAAGAAAAAGAAGATACGGAAGAATATACCGGTGAAGGCGATTACACCTTAGATCTTAAAACCAAACAGGCGTATTTGACTGAACGCGGTCAAGAAAAAGTAGAAGAGTGGCTAATCGCACAAGGTTTAATGCTAGAAGGTGATTCCCTTTATTCACCAGCGCGTATTGTGTTGTTACACCACGTTATGGCGGCATTACGTGCAAACACCTTATTTGAGCGCGATGTAGACTATATCGTGAAAGATGGTGAGATCGTGATCGTCGATGAGCATACTGGCCGTACTATGACTGGGCGTCGTTGGTCTGATGGTTTACACCAAGCGATCGAAGCGAAAGAAGGGGTAGAGATTAAGAGCGAAAACCAAACTGTTGCCTCTATTTCTTACCAAAACTACTTCCGTCTTTATGACAAATTAGCGGGTATGACAGGTACAGCTGATACCGAAGCCTTTGAATTCCAACAAATTTATGGTTTGGAAACTGTCGTCATTCCAACCAACCGTCCAATGATTCGTGATGATCGTACGGACGTCATGTTTGAGAATGAAGAATACAAATTCAATGCAATTATTGAGGATATCAAAGACTGCGTTGCTCGCAATCAACCAGTTCTAGTGGGTACAGTGTCTGTTGAAAAATCTGAAATGCTTTCTCAAGCGTTAGATAAAGCGGGCATCAAACACAACGTATTGAATGCAAAATTCCACGCACAAGAAGCGGAAATTGTTGCGGAAGCAGGGGCGCCAGGTGCAGTAACCATTGCAACCAATATGGCCGGTCGTGGTACCGATATTATCCTGGGTGGTAACTGGAAAGCAAAAGCTGCAAAATTAGAGAACCCAACACCAGAGCAAATTGAGGCGCTTAAAGCTGAGTGGGAGAAAAATCACGAGATCGTGATGCAAGCCGGTGGTTTACACATTATCGGGACAGAACGTCACGAATCACGCCGTATTGATAACCAGTTGCGTGGTCGTTCAGGTCGTCAAGGTGACCCAGGTTCTTCACGTTTCTACCTTTCTTTAGAAGATGGCTTAATGCGTATTTATCTGAATGAAGGTAAATTAAATATGATGCGTAAAGCCTTCACTCAACCAGGTGAAGCGATGGAGTCTAAACTTTTAGCTAAAGTGATTGCATCAGCGCAAGCGAAAGTAGAAGCCTTCCACTTTGATGGTCGTAAAAACTTGCTTGAATATGATGATGTAGCTAATGACCAACGTCATGCGATTTACGAACAACGTAATTACTTGCTCGATAACGATGATATTTCAGAGACGATCAAAGCAATTCGCAGCGATGTATTTAATGATGTGATTGACCAATATATTCCACCACAATCGTTGGAAGAACAATGGGATATTAAAGGCTT
>CABQSN010000024.1:0-15281 GCA_902466845.1 uncultured Haemophilus sp. | reverse complement strand
GTGATGATGAGCCCAAGTAATGTGGGCGTGAATTTACGTAATCAAGGGCAACAAGTTGGCATGGTGAATATTCTCACCAATGGGATTACGCAGTTGATGTGTAAAGGTGGTGCTATTACTTCACCGCAAGAATTGGTGGGTAAAAAAATCCTTGTGCCATTTAAAAACGATATGCCAGATATAGTGTTGCAAGCTTTACTGAAAAAACTGAATATTGATATGAATAAAGTGGATATCACCTATGCGGCCACACCAACTGAGGCAATTGGTTTATTCTTGCTTAAAGATTTCCATGCGGCTATCTTGCCAGAACCAATGGCAAGTGCCGTTGTGCTGAAAGCTAAAATCGTCGGTACAGAGATTGTACGTGGCTTTGATTTAGTGAAAGAATGGGGACAAGCGTTTAACACGAAACCACTTATTCCAATGGCGGGCATTATTGCTAACGAAGAATATTTCCACGCACACAAGGCACAGTTTGATCTACTTCACCAAGATTTAAGTGATGCGTTAAACTGGATTATGGCTAATCGCAAAAGCGCGGCTGAAATTGGCGCTAATTATCTTCCTGCTCCAGAAGCCGCTATTGAAATGGGCTTAGACGGTGCGCGCTTAACGGTGACCAAAGCCAGTGAACTGAAAAATGAAATCATGCAATTCTATGAAACTTTGATGGAGTTCAATCCCAAACTCTTAGGTGGTAAATTACCAGATGACAAATTCTTCTTGGCTTAATTTGAAACTGAATCACATAACATGATTAAAACTGACAAAATCCGTAAACCACAACCAGTCCTGTTTTACATCATCGACTATCTCTGGAGCGGTTTTACCGGCTTGAGTGTGGCAATGATGGTAGTTGCCTTGTGGGCTTGGGGCAGCGCAATATTTGGTGAATTTGTGCTGCCAGCTCCAGCGGATGTTTTTCAAAAAGCCCTTGATTTACTCGATCATTTCCAACAAAACGAAATCGGTATTTCGTTATGGCGTTCTTTGGTGGGCATTACCATTGCATTAGTCGCAGGCTTAGCCGCAGGGCTGATTGCGGGGAGCTTTAAAACCGCTATGGCATTACTCAAACCCGTCATTACGATTTTGTTAGCCATGCCGCCAATTATTTGGGTCGTGATGGCATTATTCTGGTTTGGCTTTGGCAATCCTAGCGTACTATTTACCATTATCGTATTAGTTGCCCCGCTGACCTTTGCCAGTGCAGCCATGGGCATGGCAAGTGTAAATAAACAACATGAAGAATTGTTTGATGCGTACAAACTCGGATTGTGGAAAAAAATCCGCTATTTGTACGTTCCCCATCTCACAGGCTATGTGATTTCCAGTATTGGTGTTGCAGTTGCGATGGGTGTGAAAGTGGTGATAATGGCAGAGCTTTTGGGTGCCAATGAGGGTGTGGGGGCACAGATTGCCGATGCCAGAGCTATGTTAGATACATCAACGGTCATGGCTTATGTGCTGTTGGTGATTGTGTTTGTTTCCCTCTTTGAATATTTAATTACCAAGCCATTGGAAATTCTGTTTATGCCGTGGAGAAGATAATGCTGAGTTTAAAAAATGTGCGTTTTGAAATTCTCCGCGATCCCATCGTGCGCGATTTCAGTATGGATTTAAAACCGGGCGAAGTGAAAACCTTATTCGGGCCAAGTGGCTGTGGGAAAACTACGGTTTTGCGTTTGATTTCAGGTTTAGAAACACCAAAATCGGGCGAAATCAATAATACATTCCGTAAAACAGGCTTTCTGTTTCAAGAAAATCGTCTATTAGAAAATCTCACTGCCATGCAGAATATCGCCATTTTTATGGATAATCCTAATGAAAATAAAATCATTGCGCTAGCAGAAAAGATCGGGCTTTCTTCGGGTGATTTGAATAAATACCCGACCGAATTATCGGGTGGAATGGCAAAACGCGTGGCATTTTTGCGTCTATTACTATGCGGCTGTGATTTAGCCTTATTGGACGAACCTTTTGTCGGTTTGGATCGCGATTTACGTGATATTTTAGCCGCTATGTTAGTGGATAAAATTGAGCAACAAGGCATGGCTTGCATTTTAGTGACGCACGATCGTTTTGAAGCAGCTCGATTAAGCCGAGAGATTATGCAGCTTTCTCCAAAAGGGATGGATGTGCAAAATGTGATTACCTTGCCAACGCCATTATCCGAACGCAATTCAGCCTTTGAAGAAACCGTAGTCGCACGCGAATTTCAAGGAATCCATTACTATGAATAATTTCTTTACCCATCCGATGCGACCCTTCTTTGTTGGTGCAGCCATTCTTGCGATTGTTGGTGCATTGAGCTTTTTCATCAGCCCCGATGATCTCATCCTACACCGCAAAATTTTCTTAGAATTTATGCTACCAGCCGCATACGGCGGCTTTCTGACGGCTTCCATGCTCGAATGGACAAATTACAAAGGTAATTTAAAACCTATTGCGACGATTTTAGCGGTGCTCTTGCTTGCAGGATTGGTGTTATTACCATTTTCACCACAAACCGCCTCGTTTTTAGTGGCAGCTTATTGGCTCGCGTTGTTACTCTTTTGTGCTTGGCTGTTTTGGTTGGATCGCAATACCGACAATTTTACTTTACTGATGTTACTTGCAGCATTTACGGTTTGCCAGACGGCTTACGCCATGACTGATAGTCTGAAATTATTGCGAGCACAGGTGCATTTAAATATGGCGGCAGTGATGTTTGTATCAATTCGAGTAAGCATACTCTTAGGGGCAGAGGCACTGAAAGAAAGTACATTGAAAGATCCCGTATTTATCCCAAATGTCGTGTATAAAAATATCGCAATTACATTTTTATTACTTCATACTGCAGCAGAGCTCTGGTTGCCTGCACAAACAGCCGCTTTTACAGCCTTTGCCGTTGGCTTTATCTTGCTGGCCAAGTTACGCGAATTACATCATCACGAACTGCTACGTAAACATTACGTACGCACTTATTATTTCCTTCAACTGTTCGCCGCGATTGGCTATTTGTGGATTGGTATAAATAAATTAATTGATGAACCTACTGCCGATCCATTACACATGGTGACACTTGGCGGCATTCTAGGCAGTATGATGATGATTTGGCTCACTGCAGGATTATGGCATAGTGGCTTTACGAAACTGGATTACCCAAAACTCTGTCGCCTTGCCGTGCTTTGTCTTTTCACGGCGGCACTTTCCCGAGCTTGTTTGATGTATATGGATGAGCTGTTTTTTATCACGATTCCGGCTATTTTAATTGCCATTGTGTTTGTGCTGTATCTCGCAACCTTTGTGCCGATATTCCGAAACAATGCCTTTACGGATGATCCGGAATAATGACCAATCCGCACATCAATGTGCGGATTTTTGATATTTTTTAGACCGCACTTAATAGGCTTTTAATTGGGCCATGGCTTTACAATCTGCAGCTTGATGATCATCTTCGGTAATTAAACTTTGTAGGAAATGTTTAATTTCAGTCAGTTCGGCAATTTTTTCTTCGACTGAAACCAAATGTTTTGCCAACATACTATCCACTTCACAATGTTGAGATTGCTGCGTTTTCATCTCATTAAAAAATTTAATTTCGGCCAAGCTAAAATCTAACGATCGGCAGGTTTTAATAAATTTTAATTGCTTCAAACTAGCTTCATCATAATCTCGATAACCATTTGCCAGCCGTTTAGGCTCTGGCATTAACCCCATTTTTTCATAATACCGAATGGTTTCTAAATGAATACCGCTTTGTTTGCTGAGTTCGTGAATCTTCATTTTTTTAAAATCAAGCCTTGACCTTGTAGTTCCTACAGACTTTATACTTTATCTCAAGTTAATTAAAGAGACAATGAGGAGCATTATGTCCGACCACCATTCCCATGAACATCATGACCATTCATCTCATGAACATATTCCACAAGATAAAAAAATCTTAGCGCTCAGTTTTGCCATCATTACGGGCTTTATGATTGTCGAATTTATTGGTGGCTATTGGTTTAACAGCTTGGCACTCATGGCTGATGCGGGACACATGGCAAATGATAGTTTATCGTTATTTTTAGCCTTGCTAGCGTTGTTTCTATCTACTCAAAAACAAAGATACATTGCCCTACTTAATAGCAGCTCATTGATTGTTGTGGCATTGATGATTTTAGTTGAAGCCATTCAACGCTGGCAAAATCCCATCGAG
The DNA here is from genome assembly GCA_902466845.1 of uncultured Haemophilus sp. Classification (GTDB taxonomy): domain Bacteria; phylum Pseudomonadota; class Gammaproteobacteria; order Enterobacterales; family Pasteurellaceae; genus Haemophilus_D. Next base: position 11,095 of record CABQSN010000024.1, on the reverse strand, counting down.
ATGATGGCATTACCAATGCTTGGGGTTGCCTCTCTCGGATTATTGGTGAATCTTTTCGTTGCAAAGATCATGTTGAACAGCGATCATGATAATCCCAATATCAAAGCGGCGTATCTCCATGTACTGACCGATTTATTCGGTTCCATTATTGCTATGCTTTCGGGGCTAAGCGCCTATTTACTTGGATGGTTATGGGTTGATCCGCTAGCAAGTATGATATTAAGTGTGCTGGTATTAAAAAGTGGAATCGGAGCGTTCCGCTTGGTATTAAAAAACACTTAAAAAACTAACCGCACTTTGGTTTGATATTTCCAAAGTGCGGTCAATTTTCAGCGATTATTTCCACTCGCCTCGCTCTACAATAATGCCAACATTACTTGCTTGAGCAACCGCTTTGGGTTTGCTTAATTTGAGGCGTAACCATGAAATCCCAAAACGTTGTTGTAATTGCTCTGCTACTTCATAAGCCACACGCTCAATCAATAAAAATGGCTTAGCTTGGACATAATCTAAAATAAATTGGCTCACTTCGGCATAATTGAGGCAGTATTGCACATCATCCATCTCTGCGGCTTTTTGACAATCCCATGCCATTTCCAAATCAAAAACGAGCTTTTGTTTAATTTGTTGCTCCCAGTCATACACGCCAATTTGTGCGAAGACCACTAATTCTTCAATAAAAATACGATCCATCTCTCATTCCTGTAAAAATATAGTGGGCTTATGCTATCAAGTTTGGTTAAAATAACGAACAAGTTTTTCAAATACAATCAAGATTGTGGAGCACAAAATGAGCCTATTTGCCCTTTTTTATATGATTTTTGCTTATTTACTGGGTTCGATTTCCAGTGCAATTTTGATTTGTAAGGTAGCTGGCTTGCCTGACCCACGAAAAAACGGATCTCATAACCCTGGTGCGACCAATGTATTGCGTATTGGCGGACGTTGGGCGGCGCTTGCAGTATTAATTTGCGATATTTTAAAAGGGATGTTACCTGTTTGGGCGGGTTATTATTTAGGGCTCACGCAATTTGAATTAGGCATGGTTGCATTAGGGGCTTGCTTGGGGCACATCTTCCCTATTTTCTTTCAGTTTAAAGGCGGGAAAGGTGTAGCGACCGCATTCGGTGCCATTGCGCCCATCTCTTGGGGCGTCGCTGGTTCAACGCTTGGCACTTGGTTGTTAGTCTTCTTAATTAGTCGCTATTCTTCATTAAGTGCGGTTATCACTGCACTTCTCGTGCCATTTTATGTTTGGTGGCTTAAACCGGAATTTACCTTCCCCGTTGCCTTAGTTTGCTGTTTGCTGATTTATCGTCACCACGACAACATTCAGCGCTTATGGCGAGGCCAAGAAGATAAAATGTGGGGAAAATCCAAGAAGAAATAAATAAAAAAACCTGTCGATAATCGACAGGTTTTCTTTTTATCAAAACGGCTTAGAAATCAACCGCACTTTTAAGTTTTTTCAGTGCGTTTGCTTCAAGCTGACGAATACGTTCTGCAGACACATTATATTTTGCTGCAAGATCATGAAGGGTGGCTTTATCATCATCTAACCAACGTGCTTTGATAATATCTTGGCTACGTTCGTCAAGATTTGCTAAGGCTGTACCTAATTTTTCTGTTGCTTGTTCTTCAAAGTTTTCGCTTTCAAGTTCTGCCGCAAAGTTTGAGCTTTTGTCTTCTAAATATAAAGAAGGTGCATAAGTTTCGTCATCATCGTCTGTTGGCAAATCAAAGCCTACATCAGCCCCTGTCATACGGGATTCCATTTCGATGACATCTTCTTTTGACACACCAAGCTCATTCGCCACCATATCCACTTCATTTTCATTGAACCAACCTAAACGTTGTTTAGTTTTACGTAGGTTAAAGAACAATTTACGTTGTGCTTTCGTGGTAGCGACTTTCACAATACGCCAGTTGCGAAGGACATATTCATGGATTTCAGCTTTGATCCAATGTACCGCAAAAGACACAAGGCGAACACCCACTTCCGGATTAAAACGTTTTACCGCTTTCATTAATCCGATATTACCTTCTTGAATTAAATCTGCTTGCGGTAATCCATAACCTGAATAACCACGCGCAACATGAATAACAAAACGTAAGTGTGATAAAACTAACTTTTTCGCTGCTTCAATATCACCGTCATAATACAAACGTTCTGCTAAGCTTTTTTCTTCCTCTGCAGTCAGCATCGGATATTCGTTTGCTGCTCGAATATAACCTTCGATGCTACCTTGAGGTACTAACATCATTTGAGTTTCTTTATTCATTCTTCTCCTCACAGCATGCGGAGCTAAGCCCCGACTCATTACTTATTTGTTATTGTATAACAACTATTGTCATTATACCTCAATTTGTTTTATTTGACAGTTTTTAACGATTAAAAGTTCAAATGAATCACTGAAAATTTTCCAAATCACTTTAATGGAACAAGCGAATAAACGACATCCTCTGCCACAACCTTAAACAATAGATCAATATTCGGGTGTTTTCCAGGGTTTTGTTTCGCATCTTCAACATGTTCTGCAAACCATTCAATGCCTTGTTGTGCGGAAGTGCGGTCTAATTTTCCGTTAAATTTTTCTGCTAACGCATTATAAAGACGAAGCGAGCCAAGTTTCCCCGGTGTTGCCGGAATATGATGAATTACCGTTTCACCGTTTAAGACATCTAAACCCGTTAGATGATCAATGGTGGGTAAAGTCCCTAAAATGTCTTTAAAGTTCATGATTGCTTTCCTCTATAAATTAACTAATGGCTTGCTCTGAATTCACTTCACCATTCGCGCCCATAAAGCGCACTTCTGGCTGTAAATACACACCAAATTTATCTGCCACGGTTTGGCGGATATGATGTGCTAACTTAACAACATCCTGCCCAGTGGCATTGCCTTTATTAATCAGCACTAAAGCCTGCTGTTGATGAACGGCTGCACCACCGATTTGAAAACCTTTTAAATGGCATTGATCGATTAACCAACCCGCTGCCAGTTTCACTGAACCGTCTGCTTGTGGAAAGTGCGGTAGATTTTCGACCTGTTTTTGAATTTTCACAAATTGCTCTGCACTCACCACAGGATTTTTGAAGAAACTGCCCGCATTACCAAACTCTTTAGGATCGGGCAATTTACTGCGGCGAATATGGCACACTTCATCAAACACTTGTTTTGCCGTTACAGTTTGAGGATCAAAATTCACTAATGAGCCATATTTTAAAATTGGTTGCCAATTTTTTGCTAATTTCAATCCCACTGCCGTAATCACATAACCTTGCGCATAGCGATGTTTAAAAATACTTTCACGATAACCGAATTCACATTCGTTCGCCTGTAAGCGGAATTCTTCGCCTGTGTTGAGATTTAGCACATCTACATAATCGCACACATCTTTAAACTCTACGCCATACGCACCAATATTTTGAATCGGTGCTGAACCGGCACAGCCTGGAATGAGTGCAAGGTTTTCTAAACCATTAATGCCTTGTGAAAGCGACCACTCCACCAACTGGTGCCAATTTTCACCACCATTAACATGCAAATAATGGTAATCGCTATCTTCTGTATGTTGAATACCCGATAAACGGTTAACAATTACAACACCTTGGAAATCTTCTAAAAACAGCATATTGCTGCCTTGTCCTAAAAATAAGACAGGTAGATTTTCAGCTTGTGCTTTTTGCCAAGCTTGTTGGATTTGTTCAATCGATGTGGCTGCAATAATTTCACGTGCATTTGCCGGAATATTGAAGGTGTGAAACGGTTGTAAACTTTGCATTAACTTTCCTTAAAAAAACGTGTGAGGAAGCGTGATTTTCACGATAGTACCACCTTGCTCCCCTTTTGAAATACTGAACTGAGCATTTAATTGTCGACTGCGCTCAGTCATGATATTTAAACCATAATGCCCTTCAGGTTCATCTAACGTTGGAATCCCTACCCCATTATCTTGCACAAGAATTTCGTATTCCCCTTCTGCATTGATATGTGCTTTTACCTCAATCAACGTACCTTTTGAGTGTTTAATCGCATTCAGCGTTGCTTCACGCACAATTTGCAGAACGTGCACTAACTCTTGTGGATTTAAACTTTGCGATGGCAAACTACATTCTACGGTCATTTGCATCTTCGTTTGTGAGCGCAAACTTTCGATAACTTGTTCCAAGGCAACCTGTAAGTTGGCTTCTTGCACCGTTAAACGGAAGGTCGCCAATAATTCTCTCAGTTGCGAATATCCATCTGATAAAGCTTGTTCAAATTCACCAATGATGGCAATGCTTTTCTCTTTTGATTCCTCGTCTTCTTTCTTCAAATTATGCTTTAACAGCGTTAATTGAATTTGTAAGAAAGACAGCACTTGCGCCAACGAGTCATGTAATTCCCGTGCAATAATTGACCGCTCTTCCATCAATAAGAGTTGCTCTTGCTGGCGTTGCGTTTTGTGTGAATACAACGCTTTTGCCACCATTTGCCCTAAGTTTTTCATCATACGCGGATCAGGACAAGGCAAACCGGCTTGCCACGAGAGCACTGCTAAGTTTTCATTTTCAATAGAAAGTTCTTCGACTTGAAGTGATTGTTTAGGATCTTTTTGTCCAAAGGAAATTTCCCAATGTTCTGAGCCGAAAATTTCTAACTCAATGTAGCGTAAATGTTCGCTGACACGAATATGATTGAGCACTTGGCTTAAGATTTTATCATTAATCTTTGTTGGCGTAAGTAACTGAGAGCTTTGATAAAGTGTCGTTAAAGAACGGTTAGTTTGACGCAACTTTTGTGTTTTTTCATTTACTGCATCTTCTAAACGGGAATAAAGTTGCCCTAACTCTGATGACATTTGGGTAAACACTTTCGCCAAAACACCAAGCTCATTACCACTTTCTGTATCAAGCTGGATATGTTTAAACTGCCCCATTTGCACTTGCATACTGGCTTTGGTCATAAGCTCTAACGGTTTCACTACTTCTCGCTTCATATACCAAATCACATAAGACACCATCGCAAGAATCAATAGCATAGAAACACACAATACCGAAACCGCAATAATCCATTTTAGTTCAGCAAAGCGTTGTAATTCCAACACGAAATCATCGACATCTTGTACATAACTTTTTAGTTCGGCATGATATTCTTCAATTTGATGGCTACGAGCGAAATCGGACATCACCGCCCAACGTTTAAGAATTTTTTGATAGGACTCTCTCACTCCTGAAGGTGCAAAAAGCTGATTTTGTACTGTTAGCAAAGCATCGGCATTGAGACTGCGTTGGTAACGCACTAAGTTCTGTTCTACCGTATCCGGTGAACGTTCCATTTCCGTTAATAGTCGATAACTTTGCATACGCAAAGAACCGGAAATATTAATGGCTTCCGCATCCGATTTATTACTGGCCATCACGATCAAACTCAATGAGCTAATAATGCCCATGAAGATAATGACCACAAATAAATATTTAGCAATACGGGTAGAAACTGAACGTTTAGCGTACACGATAATTCTTCAACATAGGGAAAAGTGTCTATAGTTTAGCACAAAGTGCGGTTGAAATTGGCTGATTTTTCACAAATAAAAAACATCGGCTTTGACACCGATGTTTTCAAAAACTTGAATTTTTTTAACCGCACTTAGCTCAATTCTTTGCCTTTTAATTCTGGCACTAAGAAGACTGTCGCCACCATGTCGATAACATAAATCACGGCCAAGAAAGCAATCGCAATACTGAATGAATACGCGGATACAATCGCCCCGACAACAACAGGTCCAAAACCACCAACAGCACGACCTAAGTTAAACAACACATTTTGTGCCGTTGCACGTGCTTCTGTTGGATAAGCTTCTGCCATTAATGCGCCATAACCGCCCATCATACCGTTGACAAACATCCCTAAGAATGCACCAGCCACCAACATAGCGGTTGGGTCAGTTAATTGAGAGTAAGTGATGATGCTGATCACTGCACCAAGTTGGAATAATAAGAAACTTGGTTTACGTCCGATTCTATCGGCTAGACGACCAAAAATCCAAATCCCTGCCATCATGCCGCATACGGTAACCGCCGTCCATAAACCTGATTTCGTTAAACTAAAGCCAAGTTGTTTAGATAAGAAGTTTGGCATCCAAATCATAATACCGTAGTAACCAAAGTTTTGTACAGAAGTTAACACCACCACACCAAGACTCACTTTTGTGGTCGCTTTATCTTTTACTAAAAGTTTGAAAGATTCCAGTTTGGAGATTTTTTGTGTTGAAAGTGCGGTCTGTTTTTGCGAGAAAATTTCAGGTTCATGTAAGCGAACTCGTAAATACCAAGCAACAAATGCCGGGAAGATACCGACAACGAACATACCGCGCCAGCCGATATGTGGAAGCAATACTGGTGTGAGTAACGCGGCGGCTAACACACCCACTTGCCAACCTAACGCCACATAAGACGCGGCTTTTGCACGGTGTTTTGCAGGCCACGCCTCAATGGCTAATGCCATACCGATACCAAATTCACCGCCCAAACCGATACCCGCGATGGTGCGATAAATTAATAAATCCCAATAGCCTTGCGCAATTGCACATAATCCGGTAAAGACCGCGAAGAGGACAATTGTCCAAGTTAGTACGCGTACACGTCCATAACGATCGCTTAATGCACCAAATACAATACCGCCCACCACAGCACCAATAAGTGTCCAGGTAACTAATGAGCCAGATTGTGCGGGAGTTAAATTAAGATCGGCCGAAATGGCACTAAGCATAAATCCAAGAATAAGAAGATCGAATCCATCCATCGCGTAGCCGACAGCAGATCCAATCAAGGCTTTCCAGCCATATTGATTGACGTTTGTCATGATTGAGGTCCCTTTTGCTACTCACGGGTAGCGTTTAAAGTGAAATGATGAGGAAAGAAATATTCCGACGCGTAGTTTAGAGAAATTGACGGGATTTTGCAAGAATGAGAAAAGCAAAGTGCGGTTGATTTTATTCAAGTTTTTATTTTTTCAATAAAATTCGAATTAATAAGGCAATGGCTGCCGCATCATCCACCAAACCTAATGGGCCAAGCACCGCTTCAGGCAAAATATCAATCGGACTGAACAAATAAATCAGAATGATGGCGATTTTAATTAACTTTGTTTTATTCATAGTCATTGGACGAAAAGAAAAAGATCAGGTAAATTCTACAACTTATCCGAATGGTGAATCATCACAAAACGTTCCCAAAGCTGCTCTTCGCTTTCTTGATGCTCAGGATCTGGCTTAATACAGTTTGTAATCGGGCAAACTTTTTGGCAAGTTGGCGTGTCATAATGACCAACACATTCCGTACAAAGTACAGGATCGATCACATAGATCTCCTCGCCGATTGAAATTGCTTCATTCGGGCATTCGGGGAGGCACATATCGCAGTTTGTGCATTTGTTTGTGATCAGTAACGCCATACCATTCCTTTATATGAGAAAGCGGCGAATTATAGCCGACAAAAGCAAAATTGACAAAATTTAAACAGGATTTTTATGAAAAAACAGGTTTCCACTCTTTCCCTTATTGCCCTTGCTGCATTGAGCATTTGGCAATATTTCACTGAGTACAAAAAAGACACTAAACCGACTCCAACAACCACACAACAACAAAGCAAAAGTGCGGTCAAAAATACCAAAGATTTTGGTAATTATGATGTCATCATGCGCGATGATGCCATTGGACAAAATAAAAATGCCCCTGTTGATTATTATATGTTGGCCTTATCTTGGTCGCCGGCATTCTGTGAAAAACAACGTGCGCAATATGGCAATAATTTACCTGATTCAGCGCAATATCAATGTAGTATAAAAAATCAATTTGGCTGGGTAGTGCACGGCTTATGGCCTCAAAATGCGAATGCACGTTCTGTTACGGATCATCCCCGTTTTTGTAAGGGTGATTTAGCACCACTTCCAGTTGAGACCCTCGAACCTTATCTTTCAATCTCGCCAGGCGCAAAATTATTGCAAGGCGAATGGGAAAAACACGGCAGCTGCGCTTTTGATTCAGCAGAAGCTTATTTCAAACAAGAGAAAGCATTATTTGAATCTCTCTCCTTGCCAAACGAACAATTAAGCCGTAAAGAATTATTTCAATGGATGAAGCAGAATAATCCACAACTAAAAGGCGCTTATTTAGGCGCGAGCCATAATGAATTATTCATTTGCTACGACCGCCAATGGCAAGTAATCGATTGCCCTAAATAAGCATAATTCGCTTTTTTATTTGATCTACATCGTTACAACCTAGTCAGAACTAGGTATAATATTCAAGTTTAATTTTAACTAACCCAAGAGGAAAGCTTATGTCAGTAATCAAAATGACCGACTTAGATTTAAAAGGTAAACGTGTATTTATTCGCGCGGACTTAAACGTACCGGTAAAAGATGGCAAAGTGACATCTGATGCGCGTATTCGTGCGACTATCCCGACGTTAAAACTGGCTTTAGAGAAAGGCGCAAAAGTGATGGTTACCTCTCACTTAGGTCGTCCAACTGAAGGTGAATTCAAACCTGAAGACTCTTTACAACCGGTGGTTGATTACTTAAAAGACGCAGGCTTCAACGTGCGTTTAGTGCAAGACTACTTAAACGGTGTGGATGTTAAAGAAGGCGAAATCGTTGTTTTAGAAAACGTACGTGTAAACAAAGGTGAGAAGAAAAACGATCCTGAATTAGGTAAAAAATATGCCGCACTTTGCGATGTCTTCGTGATGGATGCATTCGGTACAGCTCACCGTGCACAAGCGTCAACTTACGGCGTAGCGGAATTTGCACCAGTTGCTTGTGCAGGTCCATTACTTGCAGCAGAATTAGATGCATTAGGTAAAGCATTAAAAGAGCCTGCTCGTCCGATGGTTGCGATCGTAGGCGGTTCTAAAGTTTCCACTAAATTAGAAGTATTAAACTCTCTTTCAAAAATTGCTGACCAAATCATCGTGGGCGGTGGTATTGCGAATACTTTCATCGCAGCAGCAGGCCACAATGTAGGTAAATCGTTATATGAAGCAGATTTAATCCCTGTAGCAAAAGAATTAGCAGCAAGCACTGATATTCCAGTTCCAGTTGATGTACGTGTTGGTACTGAATTCTCTGAAACTGCACCAGCAACAGAAAAATCAGTAACCGAAGTGAAAGATGATGAATCTATCTTCGATATCGGTGATAAATCTGCAGAACAATTAGCTGAAATCATCAAAAATGCAAAAACCGTTTTATGGAATGGTCCAGTTGGCGTGTTTGAGTTCCCTAACTTCCGTAAAGGTACTGAAATCATTTCTCACGCGATTGCAAACAGTGATGCATTCTCTATCGCAGGGGGCGGTGATACTTTAGCGGCTATCGATTTATTCGGTATTGCAGATAAAATCTCTTACATCTCTACCGGTGGTGGTGCATTCTTAGAATTCGTTGAAGGTAAAGTATTACCAGCAGTAGAAATTCTTGAAAAACGTGCGAACGGTTAATTGAATGGCTTCTATCCCCTCTACTCTCATAGAGGGGATAAATATTGATTCTTCAAACGGAGGAATAAATCCTCCAAAACAAAAGGAAACACAACTATGGCTAAATTATTAGATATCGTAAAACCTGGCGTAGTAACAGGTGAAGATGTACAAAAAATCTTTGCTTATGCCAAAGCAAACAACTTCGCGATCCCTGCAGTAAACTGCGTGGGTTCAGACTCCGTAAACGCAGTATTGGAAACCGCTGCTCGTGTGAAAGCACCTGTAATTATCCAATTCTCAAACGGTGGTGCAGCTTTCTACGCAGGTAAAGGTATCAAACCAGCAAGCGGTGCACGTCCAGATGTTTTAGGTGCGATCGCGGGTGCGAAACACGTTCATACTTTAGCCAAAGAATACGGTGTGCCCGTTATTCTTCATACCGACCACGCAGCGAAAAAATTGCTTCCATGGATCGATGGCTTACTTGAAGCGGGTGAAAAACACTTTGCAGAAACTGGTCGTCCATTATTCTCTTCTCACATGCTTGACTTATCTGAAGAGCCTATGGAAGAAAACATGGCAATCTGCCGTGAATACCTTGCTCGTATGGACAAATTAGGTATGACCCTTGAAATCGAAATCGGTATTACCGGTGGTGAAGAAGATGGCGTGGATAACTCTGATGTAGATGAATCTCGTTTATATACCCAACCATCTGATGTGCTTTATGTTTACGATCAATTAAACCCTGTAAGCCCTAACTTTACCGTTGCAGCAGCATTCGGTAACGTACACGGTGTTTATAAACCAGGTAACGTAAAATTAAAACCATCTATTTTAGGTGCATCACAAGAGTTCGTTGCAAAAGAACGCAATCTACCAGCAAAACCAATCAACTTCGTTTTCCACGGTGGTTCTGGTTCTAGTCGCGAAGAAATCCGCGAAGCAATTAGCTATGGTGCAATCAAAATGAATATCGATACTGATACTCAATGGGCTGCATGGAATGGTATCTTAAACTTCTATAAAGCAAATGAAGCTTATCTTCAAGGTCAATTAGGTAACCCTGAGGGCCCTGATGCGCCAAACAAAAAATACTACGACCCACGTGTTTGGTTACGTAAAATGGAAGAATCAATGTCTAAACGCTTAGAGCAATCTTTCGAAGACTTAAACTGCGTTGATGTTTTATAATCCATAAAAATAGACTAAAATGAAACCGCACTTTGTTAGTGCGGTTTTTTAGTTTTACATAACCAGAATGTTGGTTCTTATCGATGCAAATAACGAAACAAAATTGGTTAGCCACCATAATAAACTTTGCGGTAACACTTTTCTTTCTTTCAATATTTATTGTCAAAGGAGGATATAATGCCGCGCCTGCTCTACTGATGTTAGTCGGTTTAGGTTATAGCGTTTATGCTTTAATCAAGAAACCGCTTTTAAACTTATCGAAAGTTGATAAATGGTTAATTTATAGCTACCTTTTTTATTTTCTTACATTTGTACTTTCCCTCTGCATTAACGGGGGAAAAATGCGTGATCTAGATACGGCAAGTCGTGTTGTTTTCTTAATTCCTGTTTTACTTTTATTATTAAAATATCCAATCCAAACCTGTGTATTGAG
>CABQSN010000023.1:0-16192 GCA_902466845.1 uncultured Haemophilus sp. | reverse complement strand
GCATAGATGCCTTGCACGACAATTAAACCTAAGTAAATAGGCACTTGTAACCAACGGCTTGCAAAAATTGTTTTGCTTAGAAAACTGGTTTGTTCGTTATATTTTGCACATGGATCCGTGATTTCTTTTTGTTCTGTCGCCATAAAATTCCCCACAAATAAAAAATTTAAATAAAAAAGCGGCAAGAAAATAGCCGCTTTTAAAGAAAAATTCAACAGGTATGCTTTATTTTACCCCGTTCTCGGTAGTGATAAGGGATAGGCGCGTTAAGTCTACGTCATTATTGAGTAATTCAACGTTTGGCATGCTCTTGTTAGCTTTCGCTGACAAGTCTTTAAAACGTTCCACTTTTCCCACTAAACCTTGTTGTCCCACAAGGGCGGTGACGGTGCTGTTGTATTGATTGCTCACAGTGGAAAGGGTGTTGCCTAGTTTGTTTAAGCGTTCGGCCACCAAGCAAATCTGGTTGTAAATTTCACCTGCTTTTTCTGCGATTTCTTTCGCTTCGGCGTTGCCGCGTTCGATACGCCATAAATTCGCCACTGTGCGTAAAATTGGCATGAGAGTTGTGTGTGAAACCATAATGACATTTTTCTCATACCCATAATTAAACAGACTTGGGTCTAATTTTAAGGCTTCAATATAAGCGGGTTCCACTGCGATGAACATCAAGACAAAATTAGGGCTGCGCATGCCAATCAAATTGCTGTAATCCTTGCGGTGCAAGTCATCAATGTGATTTTTCAGGGCTTTAATATGCTCCCTTAGTAAACGCTCACGTTCAAATTCATCCTCAGAATTGACCGCACTTTCGTAAGCATTCAATGACATTTTGCTATCAATGATGATATTTTTCTCATCGGGCAGATTAAGCACAAAATCAGGATAGTTTCGACCGCCTTGTTCATCTTTAAAATGCGCTTGTGCGCTGTAATGCACGTTTTCAATCAAGCCAGCCAACTGAAGTGCGCGCTCAAGTTGTATTTCTCCCCAATTGCCTAAGGTTTTCTTTTCCCCTTTTAGCGCAGAAGTTAAATTATTGGCCTCTTGCGACATATTTAAGCCGATTTCCAATACTTTTTTGATTTCCGCTTCTAAGCCTGCATTACCTTTCACCGATTCCGAATGGATTTCATTGACTCGTTTTTGGAAGCCTTCGATTTGTTCTCGGAAAGGCTTCAACAAGGTTTCCAATGCCGTTTGATTGGTTTGATTAAAGGATTGGCTTTTTTCTTCCAAAATGCGGTTGGCCAGATTTTGGAATTCTACGCCTAGTTGTTGTTTGGATTGTTCAATATGCTGTTGCTGTTCGGCAAAATGCTTTTCTTTTTCGGAAAGGGTGGTTTTCAACTCCGTTAATTCTTGTGAAAGTGCGGTCAATTTTTCCTGCGTTTTTTGCTGCTCTTGTTCTTTTCTAAGTAGATTTTCCTGAGCTTGTTGTAATTGACCTTGCAAGCTTTCGGCTTGTGCAGATGCTATCCCAAAACGTTCTTTTAATGCGGTGATTTGCCCGCCAATTTGATCGTGTCGTAGCTGTTCTTCATCCAATTCTTTTTCTAAATATTGGATTTTTTCATCACGTTCATTAAGGCGAGTTTGCAAACCTTCTGCATGAGTTTGTGCTTTAACGGCTTGTTGTTCTAATTGATTTTTGACCGCACTTAAAGAATCAAAACGCTCCGCTAATTGATTGTAATCGCTGATGGTTTTATTGAGATCTTGTTGTAATTCTTGCGTATCTCGTTTGCTGCGGCTTAATAGAAAAAGCATCACAATACTGATAAAAACCAGCACGGCAATGATGATTAAATATTGATTAGACGTGAGTTCTGACATAAATAGGCTCCTGGAAACGGAAAAATTTTAGCATATTCCCAGAAACTTTTTAAAAATTAAGAGGATTTTCACTAGATAAGAAAAGTGCGGTCAAAAATAACCGCACTTTTTTATAAAGATTAGTAGTTTGAGTTAATCAATACTTCTTCACCGTAGCCACCAAGGGTTGGCATTGGTTGGTAAGTGGAGTTTGCTGCACGCATTAAACGAATACCACGAATACCTGCTTCTTTTGCGGCTAGGATATCGTCATCGCTGTCACCATAGTGAATACTCACTTTGTGCTCAATAATACCTGGAGTTTTGTTATATTTAGTTGGAAGTTTGCGACCGCCCATGAATTCTACAGGGTGCATGTCTTTAATATTAAAGGCTTTTTGTAGCACTGGCGTCACACCATCTTTATCGCCTGCTGTACGACCGGTAATGAAATAAATTTGGTCACCACGTGCTTGGTGCATATTAATTAAATCCACCGCAATTTGTTTTGGAATAGAATATTGGTCACAACCTGCATTCACTTCATTCCAGAAATCTTGATTTTTTAAGTAATCATTTTTACCTGGAGAGTATTTTTCTTGGCCATGATAGAAACAAGGGCTACTGAAAAGTACAGTATCGTCAATGTCGAAGCTCACATTAATGGGTGCTTTGCCTTCCAATTCTTTTTTCAATTGGTCAACAGAGATCCAGTGAATCGGTTTTTGCTCTGTCATTTCACGAGCATTCGTACCTTGTTCAGTGTAAGGTTCTTTGTTTGATGCAAAAGTAGAGACTGCGCTTGCCGCTAAAATTGCAATGGCAGAAAGTTTAAGTAAATTTTTCATGTTTTCCTCATTAAGTAGTTTGTTTTACTTGTAATAAATCATATTACTTTAAAATATGGGTGTGAAATAATAGCAATCGTTTGCTATTTAAAAAAGTGATCTTTGTCACATTTTTTTGAGATGGTTGTTTAATAAAACATCAAAGAAAAATTTCCCCTTGAATTTGGTGGAATCGATCGCCATATAACGGGTAACTTTTCTTAAAAGAAGGATAAAAAGAATGACAACAATTGTAAGCGTACGTCGTAATGGCCAAGTGGTTGTTGGGGGCGATGGACAGGTTTCATTAGGCAACACCGTGATGAAAGGGAATGCCCGTAAAGTACGCCGTTTATATAATGGCAAAGTCCTAGCTGGTTTCGCAGGTGGTACTGCTGATGCGTTCACCTTATTTGAATTATTTGAGCGTAAATTAGAAATGCATCAAGGGCATTTGTTAAAAGCCGCGGTGGAATTAGCCAAAGATTGGCGAACCGATCGTGCGTTACGCAAGTTAGAAGCAATGCTGATTGTAGCGGATGAAAAAGAAAGTTTAATCATTACCGGTATTGGTGATGTGGTACAACCGGAAGCCGATCAGATTTTAGCCATTGGTTCTGGCGGTAATTATGCATTATCGGCAGCCCGTGCGTTGGTGGAAAATACTGATTTATCAGCCCGTGAGATTGTAGAAAAATCTTTAAAAATTGCCGGTGATATTTGCGTGTTCACTAATACGAATTTTACTATTGAAGAATTACCGAATAAGTAAGGAAAAATTATGTCTGAAATGACCCCTCGTGAAATTGTTTCCGAATTAGATCAACATATTATCGGCCAAAAAGAGGCGAAAAGAGCGGTTGCGATCGCATTACGTAACCGTTGGAGAAGAATGCAGTTGCAAGAGCCACTTCGCCATGAAGTGACCCCTAAAAATATTTTAATGATTGGTCCAACGGGTGTGGGGAAAACCGAGATTGCGCGTCGTCTTGCAAAATTAGCCAATGCACCATTCATTAAAGTGGAGGCAACGAAGTTCACCGAAGTGGGCTATGTGGGGAAAGAAGTGGATTCCATTATCCGTGATTTAACGGACAGTGCGATGAAATTGGTTCGCCAACAAGAAATTGCGAAAAATCGTGCGAAAGCAGAAGATGCGGCGGAAGATCGTATTTTAGATGCATTACTACCACCACCAAAAAATCAATGGGGTGAAGTCGAAAACCACGACACCAACAGCAGCACTCGCCAAGCGTTCCGTAAAAAATTACGTGAAGGACAATTAGACGATAAAGAAATCGAAATTGATGTGTCTGCGGGCGTGTCAATGGGGGTGGAAATTATGGCACCTCCTGGTATGGAAGAAATGACTAATCAGTTGCAATCCATGTTCCAAAGCTTGGGTTCGGATAAAACTAAAAAACGCAAAATGAAAATTAAGGATGCATTAAAAACCTTAATTGACGATGAAGCGGCCAAATTGATTAATCCAGAAGAATTGAAACAAAAAGCCATTGATGCGGTTGAGCAAAATGGTATCGTGTTTATTGATGAGATCGACAAGATCTGTAAAAAAGGCGAATACAGTGGTGCCGATGTTTCTCGTGAAGGTGTGCAACGTGATTTATTACCATTAGTGGAAGGTTCAACGGTTAATACCAAACATGGGATGGTGAAAACTGATCATATTCTCTTTATTGCATCGGGTGCATTCCAAGTGGCGCGTCCATCGGATTTAATCCCAGAGTTGCAAGGTCGTTTGCCGATTCGTGTTGAATTATCAGCATTAACAGCAGAAGATTTTGAGCGTATTTTAACTGAGCCAAATGCGTCTTTAACGGAGCAATATAAAGCGCTTATGGCGACAGAAGGCGTAAGCATTGAATTTACACAAGATGCCATTAAGAAGATTGCTGAAGCCGCCTTCCGTGTGAATGAGAAAACGGAGAATATCGGTGCAAGACGTTTACATACCGTTATGGAACGTTTAATGGATAAAATTTCATTTGATGCGAGCGAAATGGACGGTCAAACCGTGAATATCGATGCCGCTTATGTGATTGATGCTTTAGGCGAAGTGATTGAAAATGAAGATTTAAGTCGATTCATTCTGTAATGAAAGTTTAGATAAAGAAAAAGTGTGGTTATTTTTAACCGCACTTTTTTTATCTCTTAAATGAAGATTAGTGACCGCCGCAACCACAGCCGCCATGACCGTGTCCGTGATCATGATCGTGATGATGGCCACCGCCACAGCAACCGCCGTGTCCATGATCGTGATCATGGTGATGATGACCGTGACCGCCGCAACCACAACTGTGACCATCTTCGTCATCGTGATGGTGGTGATGATCGTGTGCACCATGTACGTGACCGTGAGCAATTTCTTCTAATGTTGCTTCACGAGTGCCAACAACTTCCACAGTGAAGTGTAATTCTTGACCCGCTAACATGTGGTTACCATCAACTACCACTTCATCGCCATCCACTTCAGTGATCACAACAGGAACAGGACCGATATCTGTGTCAGCTAAGAAACGCATACCAACAACGACTTCATCAACGCCTTGGAATACCTCTTTTGGTACACGTTGAACCATGTTTTCATTGTATTCGCCGTAGCCTTCTTCAGGTTGAACACGCACTTCAAATTTGTCGCCAACTTCTTTACCTTCTAAGGCATTTTCAAGACCAATGATTAAGTTATTGTGGCCTTGTAAATATTCTAATGGTTGATTTGCTGGCGCTTCATCAACTAATACACCGTCTTGAGTACGTACTTGGTAAGCGATACTCACAACCGTATTTTTTGCTACTTTCATATTGTTTTCCTTATTAAAAAAATCGTCGTTCATTGTATAGAAAATTATTCTTTAAGCAATGCAATTCGCGCATTCACACTGACTTTAATTTTCTCTTTGCCACTTTGAGTGTAAGTTTCATCTTTTTCATCCGAGTAAGAGAAACTTTTTGCCATCATTGCCCCTGCAGCATAAGGGCGGAAATCATTCGCTGAATCCTTGGCAGAAGATACCTCAAGGCTTTGTGTGTGATAACCTTTCATCTGCAAAGATTCTTGAATTAAGAGGGCTTTATCTTTAACTTTCGCTAAAGCTTCTTTGGTTAATTCTTTTTCTAAGTTATTTAATTTCTCACGTGAAACAGACGCGCTTACGCGATCAATGGCTAATACGCCATCTAATTCATGCACTAAGGTTGATAATGCTTGAGAATCTTTACTTTCTAAGGTTAATTCTGCACGCGCAATCCAGCCTTGTTGTTTGCCTTTATTATCATAGCGAATCCAGGTATTACGAGAATTGTCCTTAATTTCAACCGCACTTTGTGCTTTTGCTAACTCAATGGCTTTATTCATTTTTTCTGCCATGGTTTTATTGAGTGCGGATAAATCATTGCCTTCCGCTTGGTAAAAAAGGGACACTTGCAATAAATCACGTTCTACTTCTTTTTCTGCTTCAACACTAAAGCTGACATCCGTTGGCTGATGAGATACGGGTTCTGTTGCAAAAGAAGTGATAGGTAAGGCAAGTAATGCTAAAGAAAGCGCTTTGAGTTTCATTGTTTCATTCCTATTTGGGTAAGATAAAAATTAAGGGCGATCTAACACGCCCTTTGTTATTATTAATGTAAACGTTCGTTGTCGTCTTCGACATCTTCATCGTCAAAAAATTCGCCGTCATCGCCGTATTCATCGTCCTCCGCATTTGGATCTTCAAAATACGTGCCCCAGCCATCATAAATGCCTTTGTATTTTTCCACTAATGGTAAAATTTCTTTTTGTTGTGCATCGATAATTTCGGGCTTTAATTCTACTTCACTGATGATGTCAAAACAGAAAATGACCTTGCCATTTTCATCTTCGAATTCTTCTGCTTCTGACACTTCATAGCCCGCTTTGAAAGCATCCACGGCAATTTTTTCTAAGGTATCAAAATCATAATGGGCGATGTGATGTTCGATAATATAAAGGGCATCCGGATCGCTGCCGTCATTTAATAAATCCGTAATGATTTCACGGGTTTCTTCTTGAAGTTCGTTAAAGTTCGTCATAAGGCATTCCTTTTGTCAGAAAAAGTGCGGTCATTGTAGGGGATAAAGATGAAAATGTCGCTAAAAATTTATTCTCATTTCAGTTTGCCTTGAAGGGGCGGAAAGGTTAAAATTCTGCGCGAATAAATTGTGCTTAACATGCCCAGCTGATCACGCTATTTATTGCAGCGAAAAAGTTGGGCTTTCTTATTTTAGAACGAAAAAAATGGTCAAACATCTCCCTTATTTCACTTTAAAAACACCGCCAAAAACAACCGCACTTTTAAAGCAAGAGTTTGCTGATTTTATTGTGAAAGAAGATCTGGGCTATGAAATGTCAGGCGAAGGCGAATTTGTGGCGGTAAAAATCCGTAAAACGGATTGCAATACATTGTTTGTGGGCGAAAAACTTGCCAAGTTTGCGGGTATTTCTGATCGAAATATGGGTTATGCCGGTTTGAAAGATCGTCATGGTATTACAGAACAATGGTTTTGTTTGCAAATGCCGGGTAAGGAAACGCCAGATTTTAGTCAATTTCAATTGGAAGGTGTCGAGATTTTAGAAGTGACTCGCCACAATCGTAAAATCCGCACGGGTAGTCTTCAAGGAAATGCTTTCGAGATTTTATTGCGTGGCGCAAAAGAAAGTGATGAGTTAAATGAACGCTTAAATTTTGTGGCGAAATACGGTTTTCCTAACTACTTCACTGAACAACGTTTTGGGCGTGATGGTCATAATCTGACTCAAGCGATTCGTTGGGCGAAAGGGGAGATTAAGGTCAAAGATCGTAAAAAACGCAGTTTTTACCTTTCCGCAGCTCGCAGCGAAATTTTTAATTTAGTTGTAGCAGAACGAATTGAACAAAATGTGGCAGATCAGGTTCTAAGAGACGATATTGTGCAATTAAACGGATCGCACAGTTGGTTTAAGGCTGATGAAAATGAAGATTTAGTGGTCTTACAGCAACGTTTGAACGAACAAGATATTTTGCTCACTGCGCCTTTAATTGGCGAAGAAAATTTATCTGCAAGTACGGTCGAAAATAAAGTGGTTTTAGAACATCAGATTTTCCAAGAATTAATGAAACAAGAAAGAATGAAAGCCGCTCGCCGTCCTTTATTGATGCAGGCAAAAGACTTCCATTGGACGTTTGTTGAAGAAGGATTGAAACTCTCGTTTTATTTGCCGGCAGGGAGTTATGCCACTGCATTGGTGCGAGAGTTAGTGAATATTAAGGAAGAAGAATAATGCGAATTTTAGTCAGCAATGATGACGGTTTTCACGCCGAAGGGATTCAAGTTTTAGCAAAAGAATTACGAAAAATTGCCGATGTGGTGATTGTGGCGCCCGATCGTAATCGTAGCGCGGCATCAAGCTCATTAACGCTTGTTGAGCCGCTTCGCCCTCGTCATTTAGATTGCGGTGATTACTGCGTGAATGGCACACCGGCTGATTGTGTGCATTTGGCATTAAACGGTTTTTTATCTGGCCAAGTGGATCTTGTGGTATCAGGTATTAATGCAGGTTGTAACATGGGTGATGATACCTTGTATTCAGGTACTTTGGCTGCAGCATTGGAAGGCCGACATTTAGGGTTGCCAGCTATTGCGGTATCTTTAGATGGTCGTCTGCATTATGAAACAGCGGCTCGCGTGGTGTGTGATTTGATTCCTAAATTACATCCTCAATTATTGAATAAACGCGAAGTGATCAATATCAATGTGCCAGATTTACCTTACGAAGAACTCAAAGGCATTAAGGTGTGTCATTTAGGCTATCGCACATCTGCAGCTGAAGTGATTAAACAAGAAGATCCTCGTGGCGAAAATATCTATTGGATTGGTCCATCAGGCTTGCCAGAATATGATGGTGAAGGCACGGATTTTTATGCGGTAAAAAATGGTTATGTTTCAATTACGCCAATTCAAGCGGATCTTACGGCTCATCAGTCAATTGCTGCTTTACAAGATTGGCTGGAAAGTGAATAATGTGCCATTTTGAAACGAATTTTCCCCATTGAAGCAATAAAGGATAAGTGAATGAATATTTTTGGTGCGATGTATGATAAAACAATGCAATGGTCAAAACATCGCTTTGCCGTGTTTTGGTTATCCTTTGTGAGTTTTATTGAGGCCATTTTCTTTCCAATTCCACCCGATGTGATGTTGATTCCGATGTCAATGTCAAAACCGAAAAGTGCATTTCGTTTTGCACTTTATACCACGATTGCTTCGGTTGTCGGCGGAATGATTGGTTATGCTATCGGCTATTATGCCTTTGATTGGGTTCAAGGTTATATTCAACAATGGGGTTACCAAGCCGCTTGGGAACAAGCTATGGCGTGGTTTAAAGAATGGGGCGTATTAGTGGTCTTTGTCGCTGGTTTTAGCCCAATTCCTTATAAAGTTTTCACCATTTGCGCAGGCGTGATGCAAATGGCGTTTATCCCCTTTGTGATTACTGCATTTGTGTCGCGTTTTGCTCGTTTTATTTTAGTGGCAAAACTCGCCGCATGGGGGGGAGAGAAATTCGCCGCGAAATTACGTAAATCCATTGAAGCCATTGGTTGGAGTGTCGTTGCTTTAGCTGTGATTATTTATATTATTTTAAAATAACAGGATGACCTTTTTTATGAATAAATTACTCTTAATTATCTCGAGTGCATTGCTGATCTCAGCTTGTACAGGAGAACCACAAAAACAAGATCCCGATGCATTACCTAATGGTATTATGCAACCCGTAGAAGGAACGGGAGCAGTTGCTGGTGGTAGCTTTATGCCGGAAATTGAAAAGAATTCGATGCCAAATCAAATGAAATAAATTTAATGTTAAAGGAAGAATAAATGAAAAAATCGTCTTTATTGCTCCCTGTGAGTATCGCTATTTTAACGGCTTGTAGTTCAAATAGCCCCGCACCAATCGAAAATGTGGATGGCACACTTTCTCCAGGTGTAATGCAACCTGTTGATAATAATTCGAGCGGTACATGGCAGCCAGAAATCCAACAAAATACGATGCCAAATACCATGGGCAATAGCGTGCCAACGGGAACTCAAACACCACAACCAAGTTTTCAACCGACTTATCAACCGGTTCAACAACCTGCTGCAGCACAGCCTAAACCAACGCCTGCTCCTGCACCGGTTCAACCACAAACTAAAACAGTAACTAAAACGGTTTCTGATTGCACTAGCTCTGGCGCAATCAAGGTGCCGCGTAATCCAAATACCAATGCACCGGATTACAGCCAAATTCAAAAAGGTTCATACAAAGGAAATACCTATAAAGTAAACAAAGGCGATACCATGTTCTTAATCGCTTACTTGACGGGTATGGACGTGAAAGATTTGGCAAGCATGAACAATATGAAAGAGCCTTACAGCTTAAGCGTGGGTCAAACATTAAAAATTTCAAATTGTTCAACAAAAACAATCACTACAACGGTTCCAGTGAAAACTACCGCACCAGCGGCACCTGCTGAGCCAGAAGTGACTTATACACCAGGTGCGAACGGTACTCAAATTGGTTCTGATGGTACGGTAATTGGTCCAATTAAATCAGGTGTTGCAACAGGTGGTGCATCAACACCAGCGTTTACCAACAATACACCGAGCACACCGGTGACAACGACAACTCAAGTGGAAACCACAAACAATACACCAGTTAATGCGAACGTTGTGGCACCAGTGGCATCGAATGTGGCATGGCAATGGCCAACACAAGGCAACGTGCTCCAAGGTTTCTCTAACTCTGATGGTGGTAATAAAGGGGTTGATATTAGTGGTTCTCGCGGACAAGCGATTAAAGCGGCAGCGAGCGGTCGTGTTGTTTATGCGGGTAACGCATTACGAGGCTACGGTAACTTAATCATCATCAAACATAATGATGATTTCTTAAGTGCTTATGCACACAACGACAAGATCCTTGTGAGCGATCAGCAAGAAGTGAAAGCAGGCCAAGAGATTGCGAAAATGGGTAGCACAGGAACCAATGCTGTGAAACTTCACTTCGAGATCCGTTATAAAGGTAAATCTGTCGATCCAGTTAGATACTTACCGAGAAGATAATCTTTCTCAGAAAAAAGTGCGGTTAAAAATGACCGCACTTTTTGTTATACTCTCACCAATTTTTTCTCAATGCTTAGAATCTAAGGTTAATTCAATGCGTACAAGTCAATATTTATTCTCAACATTAAAAGAAACCCCAGCTGAAGCGGCCATTGTGAGCCATCAATTAATGCTTCGTGCGGGGATGATTCGCCCTCTTGCTTCAGGTCTCTATAACTGGATGCCAACAGGCTGGCGAGTGCTCCGTAAAGTAGAAAAAATCATCCGTGAAGAAATGGATAAAAGCGGCGCACTTGAAATCAAAATGCCAGTCGTGCAACCAGCAGAATTATGGGAAGAATCAGGTCGTTGGGAACAATATGGCCCAGAATTACTTCGTTTTGAGGATCGTGGTAATCGTCACTTTGTATTAGGTCCAACACACGAAGAAGTGATTACGGATTTAGTTCGCCGCGAAGTGTCATCATATAGACAGCTTCCAATCAATTTATACCAAATTCAAACCAAATTCCGTGATGAAGTGCGTCCTCGTTTTGGCGTCATGCGTTCACGTGAATTTATCATGAAAGATGCCTATTCTTTCCATGCGGATCATGCGAGCTTGCAACAAACTTATGATGTGATGTACCAAACTTATAGCAATATTTTCAATCGCTTAGGTTTAGATTTCCGTGCAGTACAAGCAGATACGGGCTCTATTGGTGGTAGCGCCTCACATGAATTCCAAGTGTTAGCAAACAGCGGTGAAGATGATGTGATTTTCTCTACGGAATCTGATTACGCAGCAAACATTGAATTAGCGGAAGCGGTGGCAATTGGTGAACGCGCCGCGCCAACGAAAGCGATGGAATTAGTTGATACGCCAAATGCAAAAACAATTGCAGAGTTGGTGGAACAATTCAATTTGCCAATTGAGAAAACGGTTAAAACCTTAATTGTAAAAGGGGCAAGCGAAGAGCAGCCGTTGGTAGCATTAGTCATTCGTGGTGACCATGAATTAAATGAAATTAAAGCAGAAAAATTACCTGAAGTGGCTTCACCATTTGAGTTTGCGGATGAAGCTGCCATCAAAGCAAAAATTGGTGCAGGTGTGGGTTCATTAGGTCCTGTTAATCTCAATATTCCAGTGATTATTGACCGTTCAGTGGCATTAGTGTCTGATTTCAGTGCAGGTGCAAACATTGATGGTAAACATTACTTCAATATCAACTGGGAACGTGATGTAGCGTTACCAAAAGTGGCGGATATTCGTAACGTAGTTGAAGGTGACCCAAGCCCAGATGGTAAAGGTACCTTATTGATTAAACGTGGTATCGAAGTGGGTCATATCTTCCAATTAGGTAAAAAATACTCAGAAGCGATGAATGCAACCGTTCAAGGTGAAGATGGTCGTCCAATGGTCGTAACCATGGGATGTTACGGGATTGGTGTAACACGTGTGGTTGCTGCAGCGATTGAACAGCATTTTGACGAACGCGGTATTGTGTGGCCAACAGATGAAATTGCGCCATTCACCGTAGCTGTTCTGCCAATGAATATGCATAAATCTGAAAGCGTTCAAGAATATGCCGAAGAATTGTACCGCACTTTACAAGCACAAGGTGTAGAAGTGATCTTTGATGACCGTAAAGAGCGTCCAGGTGTGATGTTTGCAGATATGGAACTTATCGGCGTGCCACACATGGTGGTGATTGGTGAGAAAAATCTCGCAAATGGCGAAATCGAATACAAAAATCGCCGTACTGGTGAAAAACAAATGATTGCAAAAGATCAGTTGTTAGATTTCTTGAAAGGGCAAATTAAAGCTTAATTGAGTCTTTGATGATTAAAAAGGAGATTGGGTCATACACTTCAATCTCCTTTTTTATTATAGATTAGTAATTACTTGAGGTATTACCAGAAACACCCGTTACAATTGCAATGCCTGCGCTTGCGCCAATTCGTGTAGCACCTGCTTCAATCATTGCTAGTGCGGTTTGAGTATCACGAATACCGCCAGAGGCTTTCACGCCAATGTTGCCTACCGTTTTCTTCATTAATGCCACATCTTCTACGGTTGCGCCGCCTTTATTGAAACCCGTTGAGGTTTTAACGAATGCCACACCCAACGCTTTACAGATTTCACAGGCTTTTACGATTTCTTCTTTGGTGAGTAAACACGTTTCTAAAATCACTTTAAGTGGTACGTCATGACAAGCGGTTAATACAGCTTGAATATCGTCTTTTACGGCATCCCATTTATTTGATTTAATCAAGCCAACATTAATTACCATATCAATTTCACCCGCACCCGCTTTGATGGCTTCTTGGGTTTCAAACGCTTTGACTGAGGATAAGTTGGCACCGAGTGGAAAACCGACTACCGTACAAATTTTCACATCTGAGCCAGCGAGTTTTTCTTTGGCTAAAGGAATATAACCTGAATTAATGCAGACTGAATAAAAGCCGTATTGAATGGCTTCATCGCAGAGCTTAAGAATATCCTGTTCTGTTTTTTCAGCAGTAAGGGCAGTGTGATCAATATATTGTGCTAATTGTTTACTATCCATATTTTTTCTCCTTATTAAATGATGTGGTTATCATAGCAAAATATCTGTAATTTTGACCGCACTTTTCTGATCGATTACAATCCATTTATCCTAGATCATGAAATTTTATTGTGAAACTTAAAACCTTATTAAAAAATGTGATTTCGCTCCTGCTGACGTTGGTTGTCGTAAGCAGTATTCTCGATTTTATTCGTAAACCCAATATTCCACCTGAAATCAATGCGACGGCACTTTATGATTTACAGGGGAATGCCTTCTTTTTACCCCAATTAGATCAAGCTAAG
The DNA here is from genome assembly GCA_902466845.1 of uncultured Haemophilus sp. Taxonomy (GTDB): domain Bacteria; phylum Pseudomonadota; class Gammaproteobacteria; order Enterobacterales; family Pasteurellaceae; genus Haemophilus_D. The sequence goes on along the minus strand of CABQSN010000023.1, from coordinate 2,599 downwards.
CCGACGATCATTTATTTCTGGGGAAGTTGGTGCGGTTATTGTCGTTATACTTCTCCAACGATTAATTCACTTTCAGAAGAAGGCTATCCGGTAGTCTCTGTCGCACTGCGTTCGGGGACAAATAAGGACGTGGAGGATTATTTACAAACGCATCACTATCAGTTTACAACGGTGAATGATCCTCAAGGCAAGATTGCGGATCAATGGCAGGTGAATGTGACACCGACGATTATTATTTTAAATAAAGGAAAAATGGATTTGGCCACAACGGGCTGGACAAGTTACTGGGGCTTAAAAGTGCGGTTGTTTTTCACAGAGTTTTTTGGCTAAGCAGTACAAAATCTATTACAATACACAGACTTATTTTAAAGAGGACAGAATTATGATTATCGTAACAGGTGGCGCCGGTTTTATCGGCAGTAATATCGTTAAAGCGTTAAACGATATGGGACGCAAAGATATTTTAGTGGTGGATAACTTAAAAGACGGGACTAAATTCATTAACTTAGTGGATCTTGATATCGCAGATTACTGTGATAAAGAAGACTTCATTGCGTCAATTATTGCAGGTGATGATTTAGGTGATATCGATGCAGTATTCCATGAAGGCGCTTGCTCTGCGACCACTGAATGGGACGGCAAATACATCATGCATAATAACTACGAATATTCAAAAGAGTTATTGCATTACTGCTTAGATCGTCAAATTCCGTTCTTGTATGCATCAAGTGCGGCGACTTATGGCGACAAAACTGAATTCCGTGAAGAGCGTGAATTTGAAGGCCCATTGAATGTGTACGGTTATTCTAAATTCTTATTCGACCAATATGTGCGTGCGATTTTACCTGAAGCGCAATCGCCAGTATGTGGTTTCCGTTATTTCAACGTGTATGGTCCGCGTGAAGGTCACAAAGGTTCAATGGCGAGTGTGGCATTCCACTTAAATAACCAAATCCTGAAAGGCGAAAATCCAAAATTATTTGCAGGCAGTGAACACTTCCGCCGTGATTTCGTTTATGTAGGTGATGTGGCACAAGTCAACATTTGGTGCTGGCAAAATGGCATTTCAGGTATCTTCAACTGTGGTACCGGCAATGCGGAGTCTTTCGCTGAAGTGGCAAAAGCGGTAATTAAATTCCACAGTAAAGGCGTAGTGGAAACTATTCCATTCCCAGAGCATTTGAAATCTCGCTATCAAGAATATACGCAAGCAGATTTAACGAAACTTCGCGCAACTGGCTATGACAAACCATTTAAAACCGTAGCAGAAGGTGTGGCTGAGTACATGGCGTGGTTGAATAGAAAATAAATTATTAATGTAGTAAATCCCCTATAGACTCTCGGTATAGGGGATTTTATTTAGTATAATTGTGATAAATGTTTTAAATAACGCTCGTAAGCACTTTGATAATTTTTCACCTGTGATAAGTTAGGATAAGTTTTGGAGTTTTCATCTAAGTGAATGAAGGTGTCGCATAAAAATTCAAGTTCTCCTTCTCCATTGGCCCACATAGCTTGAATTGCTCCTCCTAATGCAGCAGCTTCTTCTTCCTGCAAACATACCACTTCAGAATTCATCACATCAGCAATCATTTGCCGCCAAAATGAGCTTTTTGCGCCACCTCCAATTAGGCGAATTTGTGAGGTTTTGAGACCAGCTTGACAAAATAAATCTAAACCATAGCGAAGCGTAAAAGTGGCACTTTCCATCATTGCTCGACAAAGATTTTCTCGTGTGAAATTACTTGAATCTAATCCTAAAATGCTCGCTTTTGTATTGGGTAAAGGAGGAACTCTTTCACCATTAAAGAATGGCAAAATAGTGATGCCATTTGCGCCGATAGGTGCTTGTTGAGCAAGTTGATTTAATTCTTCAATATCAATATTGAGCAAATTCATTAGCTGTTTATTTGAGGAGGTTATATTCATTACACAAACCAGTGGTAACCAGCCATTATTACTTGAACAAAAATTTGCGATCATTGGTGGTAAATTAAGTAATGGCTTTTGCGTATAAGCATACAAGGTACCAGAAGTACCGAGACTCATCGTAGCAATCCCTTCTCGAATATTTCCTGTACCAATTGCTCCCATCATATTATCGCCTCCACCTGTGGAGACGATGACATTATCATTAAAACCAAATAAAGTCGCAATTTCAGGTTTAATCACACCGATTTTTTGTTCGGCAGAAAGTAATTTAGGTAACACCTCATCCATATTTAATTCTGGTGCAAGATATTTGAAGACTTCTCTTTTCCATTCTCTTTTCACAACATCGAAATAGCCACTACCGGAAGCATCACCAAATTCACTGCAGAATTTTCCTGTTAGCCAATAATTTAGGTAATCGTGTGGCAGCATAATTTTGCGAATATTGGCAAATTTATCAGGATAATTTTGACGAAACCAACTCAGTTTTGAAGCCGTGTAACCAGTTTGGCAAATGATACCTAATTTTTCAAATATGGCCGTTTGTCCGCCTAATTTTTCGATTAGCATATCATTTTCCGTAGCGGTTTCTGTATCACACCAAAGCTTAGCCTTATATAGAGGACGATCGTTTTTATCTAACATTACCAGTCCATGTTGTTGTCCT
>CABQSN010000022.1:0-16311 GCA_902466845.1 uncultured Haemophilus sp. | reverse complement strand
TTAAATAAATTTATAAATATAATAAAGGCTATTCAAACTTAACTAAAACATTCATTCTCATAAAACAAGGAGTTTTCAATGACATTCAAATCTTTCAAAATTGCGACACTCGCTGCCGCGCTTACATTCTCAGCAAGTAGCTTTGCCGATATTACCGTTTACAACGGCCAGCACAAAGAAGGTTCTAAAGCTGTTGCTGATGCATTTACAAAAGCAACAGGCATTAAAGTGACCTTAAACAGTGCGAAAAGCGATCAACTTGCCAGTCAATTAAAAGAAGAGGGTGACAAAACCCCTGCTGACGTATTCTTTTCTGAACAAACTGCACCTTTCGCAGCCCTGTCTGATGCGGGCTTATTAGAACCGCTTTCTGCAGATACTATTAAACAAACAGCACACAAGGGCGTGCCTGTTGCACCGAAAAAAGACTGGATCGCATTAAGCGGTCGTTCTCGTGTAGTGGTTTACGATCACACTAAATTATCTGAAAAAGACATGGAAAAATCCGTGTTAGATTATGCAACACCAAAATGGAAAGATAAAATTGGTTACGTTCCAACTTCAGGCGCATTCTTAGAGCAAGTTGTTGCGATTACCAAATTAAAAGGTAAAGATGCTGCTCTTAAATGGTTAAAAGGCCTAAAAGAAAACGGCAAACTTTATGCGAAAAACAGTGTTGCCCTTCAAGCTGTTGAAAATGGTGAAGTCCCAGCAGCGTTAATTAACAACTATTACTGGTATGCACTCGCGAAAGAAAAAGGTGCTGATAACCTCAAAACACGCCTTTACTTTATTCGTCATCAAGATCCTGGTGCATTAGTGACCTATTCTGGTGCTGCTGTATTAAAAGGTTCTAAAAATAAAGAGGAAGCGAAAAAATTCGTTGATTTCTTAGCAAGTAAAGAAGGACAAGAAGCGTTTGTTTCAGTACGTGCAGAATACCCACTTCGTACCGATGTGGTTTCTCCATTTAACATGGAACCTTATGCAAAATTAGAAGCGCCAGTTGTTTCAGCAACCACTTCTGAAGACAAAGACAACGCAAACAAACTTATTGAAGAAGCTGGTTTGAAATAAGTTTAATTCGCTATGCAATATAGGGCGTGTAATACACGCCCTTCTGTTATTTACTCTACTTACTCTACTTACTCTACTTACTCTACACTAATATTTTAAAGGATTTTTCTGTGTCTAATCGCCCACCTCGCTGGCTTATAGCCTTAATCGTGCTGATTAGTTTGCCATTATTATTACCTTTTTTATATGTTATTGAGCGTGCTGCAGATGTCGGATTGGCTCGTAGCATTGAATTACTTTGGCGCCCAAGAATGTGGGAATTGCTCAGTAATACTCTACTTTTAATGGTATTTGTCACGCTTTTTGCCATTATTCTCGGCACACTATGTGCGTTTTTATTAGAACGTTATCGCTTTTGGGGAAAAGGCTTTTTCCAAGTTGCCATGACGCTTCCGCTTTGTATTCCTGCATTTGTCAGCTGTTTTACCTGGATCAGTCTCACCTTCAGAGTGGAAGGCTTCTGGGGAACCATCGGCATTATGACGCTGAGTTCTTTCCCGCTTGCTTATCTCCCTGTCGCGGCGACCTTAAAAAGACTCGACCGCTCTTTAGAAGAAGTGAGCCTTTCATTGGCTAAAAGCCAGGCTTATACATTTTGGCATGCCATTTTTCCACAACTCAAACCCGCTATCGGTAGCAGCGTATTATTAATTGCGCTTCATATGTTGGTAGAGTTTGGGGCCGTGTCTATTTTAAATTATCAAACCTTCACTACAGCGATTTTCCAAGAATATGAAATGGCCTTTAATAACAACACCGCCGCCTTACTTTCTGGTGTGTTAATGGTGATCTGTATCTTTGTTGTGATGGGGGAAATTCGTTTTAGAGGCACACAAACACTCTATCAAAGCGGCAAAGGCGTAATACGCCCCTATCCGTTGAAAATGCTCTCAGCAGGAAAACAAATTTTAGTCGTGAGCTTTTTCACGACCATTTTTGTGCTCAGTATTGGTGTGCCGATTACTATGCTGATTTATTGGCTAACCGTGGGAAGCTCCATTGAAGGTGCGGTCGATTTTGGGGAATTTTTTACCGCCTTCACAAATTCACTGACTATATCAACACTGGGTGCAACACTTACCGTTATTTGTGCACTACCATTGGTATGGGCAGCGGTACGCTATCGCAGTAAATTGACGATTTGGCTTGATCGAATTCCTTATCTACTTCACGCTGTGCCGGGGCTTGTTATCGCATTATCGTTGGTCTTCTTTACCATCAACTATGCGTATTCGCTTTATCAAACCTTTGCCATGGTTATAGTTGCCTACTTTATGCTTTATCTTCCAATGGCACAAACGACTTTGCGTAGTTCGCTTGAACAAATGTCTAGTAACATTGAAAAGGTAGGACAAAGCTTAGGCCGGAGCAACTTTTATATTTTCCGTACCTTAGTCATTCCTGCTATGTTACCAGGGATTGCAGCCGCCTTTGCTTTAGTGTTCTTAAACTTAATGAAAGAGCTCACCGCAACCCTATTGCTGACCCCAAATGACATTAAAACGCTTTCAACCGCGGTGTGGGAATACACATCTGATGCACAATATGCGGCAGCAACGCCTTATGCCATTATGTTAGTGCTATTTTCAGGAATTCCTGTATTTTTACTGAAACGATACGGTTTTAAATAACGAGAAGATAAAAATGACAACATTACTCGATATTAAAAATTTGAATAAATCCTTTAATGGGCAACAGGTTTTACACAATATCTCGCTACAATTAGAGAAAGGTGAAATTTTGTTTCTTCTTGGTGCATCCGGTTGTGGGAAAACCACCTTATTGCGTAGTATTGCTGGTTTTGAACAACCAACAAGCGGTGAGATTTGGTTAAAAGATCAACCTATTTTTAAAGAAAACCTCAATGTGCCAACCCAGCAACGCAAATTAGGGTATGTGGTACAAGAAGGCGTGTTATTCCCTCATTTAAATGTTTACCGCAACATTGCTTATGGCTTAGGCGATGGCAAAGGAAAAACAGAAGAGGAAAAACAACGCATACTGGAGGTAATGAAACTAACCGGTATTAGCAGCTTAGCTGATCGTTTTCCTCACCAGCTTTCCGGTGGTCAACAGCAACGTGTCGCACTTGCTCGAGCACTTGCACCAAGCCCTGAGTTAATCCTGTTTGATGAGCCATTTAGTGCGTTAGATGAACATCTAAGAAATCAAATTCGTTACGATATGTTACAAGTATTAAGAGAAAGTGGTTCCTCTGCCGTATTCGTGACCCATGATCGTGATGAAGCACTATGCCATGCAGACAAAATCGCAGTGATTCAAGAAGGAAAAATTCTCCAAATTGCGACACCTAAAACGCTGTATTGGTCACCTCAGTATTTGTCTATTGCCAAATTTATTGGGGAAAGCATTATTCTTCCTGCAACATTAAAAAACGATAGCATCGCGACCTGTCAATTAGGTGAAATTGCCGTCGAAAATAAAGGAAATGGCCATACACAAGGGAAAGTGTTATTCCGCCCTGAGCAATTCTCTCTTGCGAAAAAAATCCAAGATCCGACCGCTTCTTTTAAAGGTGAGATTAAGCGAATTGAATCAAGAGGACGAGCTATCAATATTTGTATTGATGTTGGTGGTTATGAATTGAATATCAATGAAGATCTCATTAACGAATATCATACTGGCGAACAAGTCACGCTGTATTTATATGGGAAAGGGGTATTCTATAATGACTAAAAAAAGGCGGAACACATTGTTCCGCCTTTTTATATGATTTAATGACCAAGTGATTTTCGCATTTTGATGTTGAGCATTTCAACTACTGCTGAGAAGCCCATTGCAAAGTAAATGTAGCCTTTTGGAATATGGATATCCAAACTTTCAGCAATTAAACTTACTCCAACTAAAATTAGGAATGCTAAGGCTAAAATCTTCAATGTTGGGTGGGTATCAACAAAATCACCAATTGGTTTCGCCGCAAACATCATCACACCTACTGCAATCATAATTGCTAAGATCATCACTGGAAGGTGGTTTGCCATCCCTACGGCTGTGATCACTGAGTCTAAAGAAAACACAATATCTAAAATCGCAATTTGGATTAATACACCCAAATAACTGACTTTCTTCTTGTTATTCTCTTCTTCATGATGTGCTTCAGGATGCATCGCTTCTTTAATTTCGCCTGTACTTTTCACAATCAGGAATAAGCCCCCCAGGAATAAAATCAAATCGCGGCCTGAAATTTCCTGACCGACTAAAGTGAATAGTGGTTCCGTTAATTTCATCATCCAAGAAAGGGAAACAAGAAGTAAAATACGGGTAATCATCGCTAACCCAAGACCGATAATACGACCAGATTGGCGTTGATTCGCAGGTAAACGTCCCACTAAAATACTAATAAAAATAATGTTATCGATACCCAAGACAATTTCAAGTGCGGTCAAAGTGAGCAATGAAATCCATGCTTCAGGATCAACAAGCCATTCAAACATAATATGTTCCTATATAAAATCCGAAAGGTTGAATCATAGACAGTTCGCGTAGAAAATCAAGATTTTTCCTAACTTTTTAAGGTCTCGAAAATCTTTTCTGCTAAGGCTTTAGAAATACCGGGTACTGATGCGATCTCATCCAATGTGGCATTTTTGACACCTTGCAACCCACCTAAATATTTCAACAAGGCTTGACGTCGTTTAGCGCCTACCCCTTCAATGGTTTCCAATCCACTTTGGGTAAAGGCTTTTTGGCGTTTTTGACGGTGACCACTAATCGCATGATTATGGCTTTCATCTCGAATATGTTGGATTAAATGCAGTGCAAGGCTATCATCCGGCAAATGAATCTCACGATCTTGTTTGCTGATAATCAACACCTCTTGTCCTGCTCGACGATCCACACCTTTTGCCACACCAATTAAGTGCGGTCGGTTTTTATCCCATTTTACATTGAGCTGATGAAAAACCTCTAAGGCACGATTAAGCTGCCCTTTACCACCATCAATAAAAATAATATCGGGAATTTTATCTTCATCAAGATCGCGGTCATAACGTTTCTTTAAGGCTTGCTCCATCGCTGCATAGTCATCACCACCTGTAATGCCTTCAATATTAAAACGGCGATAATCTGATTTCAGTGGACCTTCTTGATTAAATACCACGCAAGATGCCACGGTTTGATTTCCCATCGTATGACTAATATCAAAACATTCCATACGTTTAATTTCAGGCATATCGAGCAATTCACAAAGGGCTTGATAACGTTCGTGCATTCGGGAAGATTGTTTAAGTTGAGTCGCTAAAGCCGCTTTGGCATTAATTTGTGCTAGTTGTAGATATTTACCTTTATCGCCTTTAGCGGATTCCTGTATCACCACTTTTCGGCCAGCTTGTTCAGTTAATAAGGCCTCAAGCTCAGCTTTTTCATCTAATTTATGATCCACAATAATACTATTCGGGATACTTCTGCCCTGATGACCTTGCAAATAAAACTGCCCAACAAATGTTGCGGTTAATTCAGATAAATCAGTGTTAGCGGGTACTTTAGGAAAATAACTGCGATTGCCTAATACTTTACCTTGACGAATAAACATCACTTGAACACAAGCTAAACCGTGCTGATACGCAATAGACATAATATCCATGTCGTCCAAACGCTCATTGGATACGAATTGTTTTTCGATGACTGCACGAACCACTTGAATTTGATCACGATAACGTGCCGCGCCTTCAAAATCCAAGTCTCGGCTCGCTTGTTCCATTTTACCAATGAGATAATCTAATACTTGCTGATCTTTCCCTTGCAAAAATAATCGCGCTAATTCAACTTGTTGGTTATATTCCTCATCAGTCACATAACCTGGCACACAAGGTGCACAACAACGCCCGATTTGATATTGCAAACAAGGGCGGGAACGATTGTTATAAACCGAATTTTCACATTGACGAACAGGGAATAATTTTTGCATTAACGACAAGGTTTCACGCACTGCACCTGCATGAGGATAAGGCCCGAAATACTCACCTGCAATTTTTTTCGTTCCGCGATAAGAAGTAATACGAGGATGACGTTCTTTCGTCAATAAAATAAAAGGATAGGATTTATCATCTCGCAATAATACGTTATAACGAGGTTGATAAAGCTTAATGAAATTATGCTCAAGCAATAACGCTTCTGTTTCAGAAGAAGTAATCGTCGTATCAATATGATGAATTGACGACACCAACGCTTCTGTTTTTTTGCTGCTTAAGTTTTTGCGGAAATAGCTGGAGAGTCGCTTTTTGAGATCTTTCGCTTTGCCCACATAAATAACCTGATCTTTATCGTCATACATACGATAAACACCAGGTTCATGAGAAACGTCTGAGAGAAACTTCTTGGAATCAAACATCAGTAAAAACTATGCCAAAATTGACCGCACTTTTTCTAAATCTTCTGCTGTATCCACACCAACAGCAGGCACTTCTTTTGCTAACTCCACATGGATACGCTCACCGTACCACAATACACGGAGTTGCTCTAATTTCTCTAAGTTTTCTAATTGTGTTGGTGCCCATTGCACATATTGTTTAATAAAGCCTGCACGATAAGCATAAATACCAATATGACGAAGATACGTGTCAGCCAGTTGTGCTTTTGAAGTGTCTTCTAATTGCATAAACTGATCACGATCGTAAGGAATCACTGAACGAGAGAAATACAAAACGTAGCCATCTTTATCCGTAACGACTTTCACGGCATTTGGGTTAAATAACTCTTCCGCTTCGTGAATTTTTACCGCAAGTGTCGCCATATTCACATTAAATTTCGCTAAATTTTCTGCTACTTGACTCACAATAACGGGGGGGATTAACGGTTCATCCCCTTGGATGTTTACAATAATTTCATCATCAGCAATACCAAGCTTACTTACCACTTCCGCTAAACGCTCAGTACCGGAATTATGTGCTTCTGATGTCATACACACTTCTGCCCCAAAAGCTTTTGCGGCCTTTTCAACTTGTTCCTTATCTGTCGCAATAATCACTCGGCTCGCGCCTGATTGCTGAGCTTTTTCAAAAACATGCTGAATCATGGGCTTACCGGCAATATCGGCTAGAGGTTTACCCGGTAAGCGGCTCGATGCAAAACGAGCAGGGATAATAACTGTAAATGACATAATCATTCCTTATTCTTTCAGTGTTTCGGCTTTTTCTGCCAACAAAACCGGCACGCCGTTTTCAATAGGATACGCCACTTGCTCAAAAGGGCAAATGAGCCGTTGATTTTCTTGATCGTATTTCAATCTTGCCAAACATCGCGGGCAAGCGATCACTTCTAATAATCGAGGATTGAGTTTCTCACGCATATTTCACTCGAATAAGTTAAACCAAATGACGAATTTTTTCCCACAATTGTGGAAGTTTTTGGCCTTGGTTTTCAGCCTCAACAATCTCCGCATCAACTGGAACATACCACCAATTCTCTTTAGCAAAAGCGTGGCATTTTACGGCATCCTTTTCCGTCATAAAGAGCGGTTGATTTTCAGCGAGTTTTTCTAATAATTGTGGCTCAAAATGTTGATGATCTTGAAAAGCTTTCGTATTGGCTAAACGAATATTTAAATTTTCCAACATCATGAAAAAACGTTGGGGGTTGCCAATTCCCGCGATGGCTGAACCTTGAGTAAATTCACTTAACAAGCGTTTTTCAGCCGTCACTAAATTAATCGCATAGTGAGGAACGAGCGTCATAACCGCATCAGAATAAGCGTTTTTTCCACCATTGGTAATCACAAAGTCCACATTTTTTAAACGACTTGGTAATTCACGCAAAGGCCCTGCCGGCAAAACAAAGCCGTTCCCTAAAGCACGTTCTGCGTCCATCACCACAATTTCAATATCACGCTGCAACTTATAATGTTGTAATCCATCATCCGAAATAATCAGATCGCAATCCTGTGTTTTCAAAAGTAATTCGATAGCTTGCTGACGATTCGGTGAAATCACCACAGGCACACCTGTTCTTTTGGCAATTAAAACAGGTTCATCGCCCCCTTGAACGGGATCGGTTTCAGGCGTAACAAGTAAAGGATAGGTTTTAGATTGGCTACCATAGCCACGAGAAATCACACCTACACGCAATCCTTGTTTTTGCAACTCTTCAACTAACCACACCACAACAGGCGTTTTACCATTTCCGCCCACAGAAAGATTACCGACAATAATGACCGGTTTTGGAGATTTATAAGAGGATAAGATATTCAGGGAAAATAGTGCTAGGCGAATTTGGCTAATCAACCAAAATAGCAGTGAAAAAGGAAGAAGCAACCAAGCAAGCTTTGAATTAGAGTACCAAAAAGGCATTTCATTTATCCTATATTGATTTTGGGCGAACACATTGGTTCGCCCTTATTATTTTATCCGCTAAACTGCATACTGTGTAATTGTTTATACGCGCCATCAAGCGCTAACAAATCTTGATGCGTACCACGTTCTTTAATTTCACCGTGTTCAATGACTAAGATTTCATCGGCATTTTCAATGGTTGATAAACGATGTGCAATCACCAATACTGTACGATCTTTTTTCAGTTCTTCTAATGCTGACTGAATCGCTCGTTCAGATTCTGTATCTAATGCCGATGTAGCTTCATCTAAAATTAAGACCGGTGAATTACGTAGTAATGCACGAGCAATCGCTAAACGCTGACGTTGGCCACCTGAAAGAGTTGCCCCATTTTCACCAATAACGGTATCAAAACCTTGTGGAAGTTTCTCGATAAATTCAAGGGCATAAGCTGCTTTTGCTGCTTCAATAATTTGCTCACGCGTGTATTTATCTTCTGCCGCGTAAGCAATATTATTGGCAATCGTATCGTTAAATAAATGCACTTGTTGAGAAACGACAGAACAATTCTCACGTAAATTAGATAAACGATAATCTTGAATTCTCACGCCATCTAATAAAATCTCACCTTCATCAATATCGTAGAAACGCGTCACCAAATTAGCAATCGTTGATTTTCCCGAACCTGAACGTCCAACTAATGCCACAGTTTTGCCTGCAGGCACATAAAAAGAGATATTATTTAAGGCTTTCTCTTCTTTACCCTCATAAGCAAAACTCACGTTTTTAAATTCTAAATCACCTTTTGCAGGTTCTGCTTTATACGTGCCATTATCTTTCTCTGTTTCCAAATCTAAGATGGCAAATAATGTCTGACAAGCCGCCATACCACGTTGAAACTGTGAGTTCACATTCGTCAAAGATTTTAACGGACGCATCATCGCTAACATGGAAGAAAAGACCACCGTGAAAGAACCCGCAGTTAAATTATCATCAGCAATTAATGGTGTCGTTGCTAAGTAAAGCACTGCTGCCAACGCCAAAGAAGCAATTACTTGCACAACTGGATCTGAAATCGCATCAGCAGTCACCATCTTCATACCTTTGCGACGCATATCGTTACTGACTTTATCGAAACGCTCTTCTTCAACTAATTGTCCACCAAAAGACAGCACCACTTTATGCCCTTTTAGCATTTGTTCCGTTGCAGAGGTCAATTCCCCCATGGAATCTTGCATGTTTTTACTAAGCTTACGGAAAATCTTAGATACCATGCGAATCAGCACTGCAATAATCGGCCCAATCACGAAAAGTACAAGTGTTAATTCCCAACTAGTATAGAACATCACAACAAGCAACGAAATTAAATAGGCTCCTTCGCGAACAATCGTCACTAATGAACTAGATGAAGAGTTCGCTATCATTTCTGAATCGTAGGTAATACGAGAAAGCAATTTACCTGTTGAATTACGATCAAAGAAGCTCACTGGCATAAACATTAAATGTTTAAACAAACGGCGGCGCATAATCATCACTACTTTACCGGATACCCACGCCAAGCAATAAGTAGAGACAAAGTTGGTCACCCCACGCAATATAATCATACCAACGACAACAAATGCCATCATTTTCAAGAAAGAATGATCGGCTTTTCCGAAACCATCATCAAGCAAAGGCTTAAGCATATAAATCAAACCTGAATCTGCCAAAGCATTAAAAATTAAAGCAAAAGCGGCGACTAATAAGCCTGATTTAAACGGTGAAATCATCGGCCATAAACGCTTAAAAGTTTGTGTGGTTGAGAAATCTTTATCTTGCATAGCTTATTCTTACATCAATTATCTTAAAAAAATTGGCTGCATTGTACCTGTTATTTCGGGGATAATCCAATTACACGGGCAAACCAAGGTGAAAAATCTCCTCTCGCTTTTTCAATTTCAATGCCCTTTTCAGTAAAATTTAACCTTATATGACCTGAAATAGCGGTATTTTCGACCGCACTTTGATAACGATTTAACCGTTCAATCACGGTTGGATGAGGAAAATTCCACGCATTCCATCGTCCACTTGAAATTAAGGCTATATCCGGTTTTGTCTGTCCCAGTAAAAACTCGCCTGTTGAGGTTTTACTACCATGGTGTCCTACCTGTAACACGTTAATCTTGCCTGCTTTTTCAGCAAAAGATCTTTCTGTTGCCACATCAGCATCACCGGTTAAAAGGATCTGATACTGCCCATCCGTTAGTAAAATTACGCAAGATTGCGGATTTTCCGCCCTGTCTGTAATTTGCATTGGTGAAAGAATTTTAAAATCAAGTCCTCGCCACTGCCATTGTTTCCCCTGAAGACAAAAAGTGCGGTGCATTTCGCCATAGCTTTTGCGAGAAGGTGTAATCAGCTCAATCTCTGAGTATGCGGTTAAAATCGTTTTAGCACCGCCTGAATGGTCATTATCATCATGGCTTAAAATCAAGGTTTCAAGTTCAATCCCTTCCCGTTGAAGATAAGGCAATATTTCTAATTCCGCCATAGAAGAGCCACCTATTCCACTCTGCCAAGCGGGCCCCGTATCATACAACACGCCTTTCCCTTCTTTTACAATTAAGGTTGCTAAACCTTGTCCCACATCTAACGTATCTAACTGCCATTTGGGTTTCGTGATATATCGATACCCAAGAGTACCAATACAAAAACTAGAAATAAGAATAACACCTAAAAGAGCTTGTTTATAAGCTTCTGACGATAAGATTTTTGTGCTGTTTAATGTGAAAAATCGACTTGATTTTAGCGGTGTGTTTTTTGTTTTCCCTTGAGATGCAAAATACAATCCATATAACACTCCGCCAAAAACAAGGCTTAAAAGTGCGGTCAGAATGAGGGATAAATTAATCGAAATCGGAACATACGCGCCTTGGAAAACACTGAGAAATTGCGTAATACCTTGAGCAATCGTATTTGAAAGATGCCAAGAAGAAAATGCGCCATTCGTTAACACTGCAAAGAGAATCAAGGGTACCAGTAAGAAACTATACAAGGGCACTGCGATTAAATTCGCCAAGAATCCATTTAACGCAAAGCCATTAAAAAAGAAAAGTTGAATAGGCGTGAATAAAATCAGCAGCCCAAGTTGCAAATGAAACAAGCCCAAAATCCACCGCACTTTGCGGGATAATTTTTGATGTTGCCACTCGATTATTGATAAGGGAACATATCGGTACCATACAATCAGGCAGGTAACAGCACCAACTGAAAGCCAAAAGCTAACCGAAAGTGGCATAAGTGGATCACAAAAAAGCAGAAATGCCACGACCAAACAAAGCATTTTCGAAGGCGTGTAATATCGTCGCGAAAATTGAAGGATTGCAATAAAAAGCAATGCCATCATTGCACGGAAGGTCGGTAAACTAAATCCGGCTAAATAGGCATAACCTAAAGCAATCAACACACCAAAGCAAAGTGGAAACCAGGGTGAAATAAAGCGTGTAGGCAGTGCGAGTTGCAAGAATCGAGCAAAGAAAAAGCCTATTCCCATTGCTAAACCAATATGGAGCCCTGAAATGGCAATCAAATGTGCCGTATTCGTTTGTTGGTAAATCAGCCATGTTTTATTATCTAACCAAGCCCGCTCACCAAATGCCAATGCAATAAGCAAGCCTTGCAAAGAAAGCCCCTCTGTCTGATTGAGGCTAGTCTGTAGAAAATGTGTGCGGTAAGAAAAATCTTCGCTCATTTTGACCGCACTTTTCACATTTCCAACGGCAATAATCCTTTTGGAAAAATACCATTGCTGTCGATCAAATCCCCCATGATTAAGTCTTGCAGAAATAGGTCGAAGTTTTACATCAGCCCGCCAAATTTCACCTACTTGTGGCTTTTCCGGCGCTTTCCAATTAATAAAAATCTGTTGTTCTTTCCCATCAAATAATGACGTTCTTGCAACCAACGTTTGATAATCTTGTTGATGAAGAATTTCTGAGATATAAAGATCTAAGGTGATTTTATTTGGTAAACTTGAAATTTTCTCTGCTTGTCCCAATAACGATAAAGCAGGTGAATGCGCATAAGCCAAAGTAAGCAAAAACAAGATACCGCTCATGCAAAAATTTCTAGCTTTAAAATAATTGAACCAATGGGAACAAAGTGTGGTCATAACCAGCAATAAAATGCCCAGCCCTGCTCGTTGCCAGGTAAACAGTAAAAAATCAGGTACTACAAGCAAGGATAAGGCAGAAACAATAAACATCATGCACAGTTGAAATAGCGTGATTTTCATTTTAAGTGTTATTTATAGCGAAAAATAAGGCAAGCTAACCTTAAGCTTGTAGATACGCAAATGAATATGTCGTTTTTTGCGATCACGATCGCAAATTTGAAATTTCTAGACTAAATTTATTTGCTAAATAGGTGAAGTTCTGCTATTTATATCGCCCTTAAAATAACAGGGTTCTAATGTCAGCTATTTTTAGTTGCTCTGAACAAACTAAAACAAGACAGGATGTCATAAAAAGTCTGTAACATAATTAGGAGTTATCTATGTCTAAGGCCTCTCTAAGTTTGCTGGATTTGGCTGGTGTTAAGCCTTATCAACCTAAAAAAGGTGAAGAATATATGAATGAAGATCAAATTCTTCATTTCAGAAAAATTTTAACCGCATGGCATGAGCAAATTGTGGAAGAAGCATCAAGAACGGTTGCTCATATGCAAGATGAAGCGTCTAACTTCCCTGATCCTGCTGACCGTGCGACGCAAGAAGAAGAATTCAGTCTTGAATTACGCAACCGCGATCGCGAGCGTAAATTAATGAAAAAGATTGAATATACATTGAAAAAATTAGATACCGATGATTTCGGTTATTGCGATTCTTGTGGGGAAGAAATTGGCATTCGTCGCTTAGAAGCACGTCCTACTGCTGATCTTTGTATCGATTGCAAAACCCTTGCTGAAATTCGTGAAAAACAAGTCGCAGGTTAATTGATTCAAATAACCCAATGAAAAAGTGCGGCCAAAAACAACCGCACTTTTCGTGTTTTTATCAAATGTGCATTTAACACAGAGAATGGAGTAAATTATTCTTACTTATATAAAAAATTTATTTGGTAAAAAAACTAAAAAAGAAACCGAAACCAATATAAATTCGCCCGTTCCCAAAACGGCGCCAAAAAGCAAAAAATCTAACGTTTCAAAAACAGAGCGTTCACAACCCAAGATCGCCCCGTCCTCTTCTCACCATAAAAAAGCCAATACTCAAGCGTCTCATTACGACAAATATATCGTGAAAGCCTCTCATTTTGGCATTAATCCACGTATGTTTAGCCGTAATGCCATTACTGTGGTAGAAAAATTGCAACGACAAGGTTATGAAGCTTATATCGTTGGGGGGTGTTTGCGTGATTTATTATTAGGTAAACATCCAAAAGATTTTGATGTGGCAACAAACGCTCGTCCCGACCAAATTCAGGCAGTATTCCAACGCCAATGTCGCTTAGTTGGTCGTCGTTTCCGTCTTGCGCATATTATGTTTGGTCGCGATGTGATCGAAGTCGCGACATTCCGTGCCAGCCATTCGGATGCGCGCAGCGAAAATCAAGCGAAACAAAGCGATGAAGGAATGTTACTGCGTGATAACGTGTACGGCACCATTGAACAAGATGCCGAACGCCGTGACTTTACCGTAAATGCCCTTTACTACAATCCGCAAGATAATACATTACGTGATTACTTCAACGGAATTGATGATCTGAAAAACGGAAAATTACGTCTGATTGGCGATCCCGTTACCCGTTATCAAGAAGATCCCGTACGTATGTTACGTTCTGTGCGCTTTATGGCGAAATTGGATATGTTCTTGGAAAAACCAAGTGAACAGCCAATTCGTGAGCTTGCACCATTGCTGAAAAATATTCCACCGGCGCGTTTATTCGATGAAAGCTTAAAATTATTGCAGTCTGGCAATGGCGTAAAAACCTATAAATTACTTCGTCAATATGGCTTATTTGAACAGCTTTTCCCGAGCTTAACGCCTTATTTCACCGAAAAAGAAGACAGCCTTGCGGAGCGCATGATTTTAACTTCGTTAAATTCAACTGATGAACGTATTGCCGATAAATTACGCATTAATCCAGCCTTCTTATTTGCGGCATTCTTCTGGTATCCATTACGCGAAAAAGTGGATGTGCTGAAAAATGAAGGTGGCTTAAACAATCACGATGCCTATGCCCTTGCGGCAAATGAAGTGCTTGATCAATTATGCCGATCATTAGCCGCACCTCGTCGTCATACATCCGTCATTCGTGATATTTGGATGTTGCAATTACAATTGCTTAAACGCACGGGTTCTCACCCTGCTCGCACGATGGAACATCAAAAATTCCGTGCAGCCTTTGATTTATTGGCGATGCGTGCTGAAGTGGAAGGCGGTGAAGCCGTTGAGCTCGCAAAATGGTGGCATGAGTACCAACTCAGCAATCAAGAACAACGTCGCCAGTTGGTTCAAGAGCAACAAAAATTGCATCCTGCACCGAAGAAAAAATATTACCGCAGACGTAAACCTAAGGCGGCTAACTAATGGTTCAAGTGTATATCGCCCTTGGCAGCAATTTAAATACGCCGACAGAACAATTAAATTCGGCATTAGAGGCAATCTCTGCGCTACCTAATACCGAATTAAAATCGGTGAGCGGATTTTACCAAAGCAAACCATTAGGCCCGCAGGATCAACCGGATTATGTGAACGCAGTCGCGATGATCGAAACCACTCGCCCACCTTTAGCCTTGCTCGATGAATTGCAACGTATCGAAAATGAACAAGGTCGCGTGCGTTTACGTCGTTGGGGTGAGCGTACACTGGATTTGGATATTCTACTTTATGGCGATCAAATCATTCAAAATGAACGCTTAACCGTGCCTCATTACGATATGAAAAACCGCGAATTTGTGATTGTGCCACTTAATGATATCGCACAAGATTTGGTTTTACCGGAAGGCGAAAAGGTCGCCGATTTGGTGAAAGCTTTTGAAAATCATCAAATGCATAAAATCAAAAACAGCGAGAAAATTGACCGCACTTAACTCAAAACAAAAGGGCTGATATTCACTATCAGCCCTTCTTTTTTACCTATCAAATTAGGCGGCAACGGAAACAAAGATTTCTGTGCCAATAATCACACAAATAAAACCAACCAACATAGGGACAGACATACGTTTTACGATTTCAAATGGTGAGATTTTTCCCATACCGGATACCGCTACAACCACGCCAGAAACCGGTGATAAACCACGACCTAAGTTAGAGGCTTGTAACATTGGAATGGTTAAGAACGCAGGGTTGACACCCATTTGAGTGGCTAATTTTGGAATTAATTCTGCAAAAGCATAGAACGCCGCATTACCTGAACCTGTCGCCATGGTTGCTAAAATAGTAATCACCGCAAACACTAACATCAGCTTGTAATTAAAAAGCATATGCTAGAAAGAATGTACTATCACAATATAATTACTTAGAAACTATATACTAATTTAGCTTTGAATTAACATTTTTCTCTCTCCCTCTAATTGATTCAGAGCCTCAACCACCTTATATAAGAAACAATAAACCATAGAGAAAATATCAATATATGCAGAAGCTTTATGATCTGTTTCAACTAAAATATAGGGAATAAATATAGAATTATCTTCTCCTATTATAAAAGATAGATTTGCGGGTAAAATTTCAAAACCTGGCTTGAGTGTTTTTGCATGTATTATGTAATTTGTAGCATCCCATAGATCATTTATTACCGGTCTATCGTTCGTTGCCTTCCATTCCCATCTTGAGCTTGTCATCTTAAACTTTTGGCTTTTAGGAAATTGCTCAAGGACTCTTCGGCAATTTAATGCGAAACTACTTACCATCTCTAACATTTTAACTGCTAACGTATTAATAACTAAATCATGTCCTTTTGGGTAAGCT
>CABQSN010000021.1:0-16426 GCA_902466845.1 uncultured Haemophilus sp. | reverse complement strand
TGTGGCGGGGTAAAAAGTAACCCGACAATCAGTAAAGTCCGTGAAGCCGTTGCAATGGCGAAGGCCTTTGGTGCTGATAGTGTGCTGAGTATCGGTGGAGGCTCTTGCCTTGATAGTGCGAAAGCGATCGCGGCAGGTGCGTGCTATGACGGTGATACTTGGGACTTCTTTAAAGGCACACTGGTACAAAAAGCATTGATGATTTTTGATGTAATCACCCTTGCGGCAACAGGCAGCGAAATGAACTGGGGCTCAGTCATTACCAATGAAGAAACGCAGCAAAAATATTCAATTCACAGCAATCATTTATTCCCAAAAGTATCAGTCATTAATCCGAAATTGCAAGCGACCGTCAGCCGTGATTATTTAGTGTATTCTGCTGCAGATATTATTGCTCATTCGATTGAAGCCTATTTCACCGCAGAATATCGCCCTGAAATTATTGATTTCTTAGTAGAAAGCAATATTAAAACCGTTATCCGTACGACTGAAATCCTGCTCAATGATCCACAAGATCTCAATGCTCGTGGCGAATTTGCCTGGGCGGCTACACTTGCGTTAAATGGTTTAACGCATTTAGGTATCTCACCTTACGGTTTCCCAAATCATATGATTGAGCATTCCATGAGTGCGATTTCAGATGTGCCACATGGAGCTGGGCTTTCTGTGATTATGCCTGCATGGATGCAATGGTATCAATCTCAAAGACCTGCTCAATTCAAACGCTTTGCTAAAGAAATATTTGGCTTAGATAAGGCTGAAGAGGGTATCTTCGCCTTAAAAGCTTGGTTTGATAAAATCGGCACACCAACTCGCCTTGAACAACTTGGCATTGATGATAAAACCTTATTTGAAATTGTCGATAATGCGGTTCAAACCGCTATCAGAGCGAAAGTGGAAAAAACGTATACTAAAGAAGCTATTAAAGCCATTTTCGCTTTAGCGAAGTAATCTCTCATAAAAAGAGCGGTCAAATTCCATTGTTTTGTGAATTTGGTCGCTCTTTTATATTCTCAATATTTCACTTTATTGAAAAGAACACAAAAAAATAACCGCACTTCAGTTACCCAAAGTGCGGTTAATTTGAATTAAGTTTTAACGCTTAATTATAGTGAAGCTTGATCAACAGCCACACCAGCACCCATAGTTGTAGAGATGCTTACTTTCTTGATAAAGATACCTTTTGCAGTAGTTGGTTTTGCTTTGTTTAAAGCAGCCAATAATGCTTGAAGGTTTTCTTTTAATTGAACTTCAGAGAAGTTTGCTTTACCAATTGTTGTGTGGATGATACCGTTTTTATCGTTACGATAACGGATCTGACCAGATTTAGCATTTTTAACTGCTTCAGCAACGTTTGGTGTTACGGTACCAACTTTAGGGTTTGGCATTAAACCACGTGGGCCTAATACTTGACCTAATTGACCAACAACACGCATTGCATCAGGAGAAGCGATAACAACGTCAAAGTTCATTTCGCCTTTTTTGATTTGCTCTGCTAAATCTTCCATACCTACTAAATCAGCGCCAGCTTCTTTAGCTGCATCTGCGTTAGCACCTTGGGTGAACACAGCTACGCGTACTTCACGACCAGTACCGTGTGGTAATACAGTTGCACCACGAACGTTTTGGTCTGATTTACGAGGATCGATACCTAAGTTTACTGCAACGTCAACACTTTCAACGAATTTAGCTGTTGCGAATTGTTTTAATAACGCGATTGCTTCGTTGATTTCGTATGCTTTAGTAGAATCTACGCCAGCTTTGATTGCTTTCATTTTTTTAGTCAATTTAGCCATCGTATTATTCCTCCACCACTAAGCCCATTGAGCGAGCAGTACCAGCAATTGATTTCATTTTAGTTTCGATAGTCGCGCCAGTCATATCTGCTGCTTTAGTTTCAGCGATTTGACGAACTTGATCTAAAGTTACTTTACCCACTTTATCTTTGTTCGGTTTACCTGAACCAGATTTGATACCTGCAGCTTTTTTCAATAATACTGCTGCTGGTGGAGTTTTAGTAATGAAAGTGAATGAACGGTCTGCATATACAGTGATAACAACTGGAATTGGTAAACCTTTTTCAATGCTCTCAGTACGAGCGTTGAATGCTTTACAGAATTCCATGATGTTCACACCTTGTTGACCTAATGCAGGACCAACTGGTGGTGATGGGTTTGCCATACCAGCTGCAACTTGCAACTTAACGTATGCTTGGACTTTTTTTGCCATTTTTTAGTTTCCTCTAAATGGGTGATAACGCCGAAATCGGCTCCCCTGTTAATGAAAGGCTGTATTTTAATTAATCAGCCTCGAAATTTCAAGTAGAAAAACTACTCGAAAAACAACCGCACTTTATTGTTTAAGTGCGGTCATTAAATCTCTTGTTTTGGAAAAGGGAAATTAACGTGTTTTTTCCACTTGACCAAATTCAAGCTCAACTGGTGTTGCACGACCGAAGATAGATACAGACACTTTTAAGCGGCCTTTTTCGTAATCTACTTCTTCAACCGTACCATTAAAGTCTGCGAATGGACCTTCTGTCACACGCACTTCTTCACCTGGTTGATATTCTTTACGATGACGTGGTTTTTCAGCACTTTGCTCTAAACGATTTAAAATTAAATCTGCTTCACGTTTAGAAATTGGCGCTGGCTTATCTGGTGTACCACCGATAAAGCCCATTACACGAGGTACACTTTTCACTAAGTGCCATGTGTCATCATTCATTGCCATTTCAACTAATACATAGCCAGGGAAGAATTTGCGTTCGCTTTTACGACGTTTACCTGCTACGTTTTCAACGACTTCTTCAGTCGGCACTAACACTTCGCCAAACTGATCTTCCATTTGTTGTTGTTTGATATATTCACGCAATGTGATTGCAACACGACTCTCAAAGCCTGAGAATGCTTGCAATACATACCAACGTTTTTTGGATACGTTTTCAGTTTCGCTCATTTTAGAATCTCAAATCAGTTAAGAAGTTAATCAATGCAATGATAATTGAATCAATTGCCCAGAAGAATAAAGAGGTAAGCACGGTTACCGCAATAACGATTAAAGTTGTTTGACGTGTTTCTGCACGAGTTGGCCATACCACTTTACGACCTTCAACTTTTGCTTCGCTAAAGAATGTACGAGCTTTTGTACCTTGATTAGTAATTGCAGCTAAACCAAAGGCAATTAATAAAGCGACAACTACGCCAACTACACGTACAGGTAAAGAGAAGGCATCTTTAAAATAAACGTTACCAATCGCTGCTGCAGTAAAAAATGCCACAGAAAGAATCCAAAGAAGAGTGTTTAAGCCTTTTGATTTTCCTTCTACGACTTGTTCTTGGTCGTGTTTCTTTTTCTCAACAATTTCAGTTGCCATAATTGAATCCGTATAAAATAAGGGATAAATAATTTTTAGATTAATTTCAGAACGTGCGATTGTAGCATTTTCTTTCGGGATTGCCTATGAAAAATGTTAGAAAAAACAACCGCACTTTCTGTTAATTTTTATATTCGAGCTTTGGTGGTTTGTTATCAACGATGGTTTCTTCATCCACAATCACTTTTTGCAAGTTTTCGATTGAAGGTAAATCATACATCGTATCTAACAATACAGCCTCAACGATTGAGCGTAAACCACGTGCACCGGTTTTACGTTCAAGGGCTTTTTTCGCCATCGCTTTTAATGCTTCTGGTGTAAATTCAAGCTCTACATCTTCTAAGCCAAATAATGCTTGATATTGTTTGGTCAGTGCATTTTTCGGTTGAGTAAGGATCTGAATCAACGCCTCTTCATCTAATTCGCTTAATGGCGCAATCATTGGAAGACGACCAATAAATTCAGGAATCAAACCGAATTTCATTAAATCATCCGGCTCAACTTGACGGAATAATTCAGAAAGATTTTCTTTCTCTTCTTCCTTCTCTACTTTCGCATCAAAACCAATTCCAGTATCAGTTTGTGTACGCTTACCGATGATTTTATCTAAGCCAGCAAATGCCCCACCACAAATAAAGAGGATTTTTGAGGTATCCACTTTCAACATTTCTTGTTGAGGATGTTTACGTCCACCTTGTGGCGGTACAGACGCAATAGTGCCTTCAATTAATTTCAACAAGGCTTGTTGCACACCTTCACCAGACACATCGCGAGTAATAGACGCGCCTTCTGATTTACGGCTAATTTTATCAATTTCATCAATATAGATAATGCCCTGCTCTGCTTTTTCCGTATCGTAATCGCAGTTTTGCAATAATTTTTGCAGAACATTTTCCACGTCTTCGCCCACATAACCCGCTTCAGTTAACGTCGTCGCATCAGCCATAGCAAAAGGCACATTTAAACGACGCGCCAAGGTTTGTGCTAATAAGGTTTTACCGCTACCTGTTGGACCAATTAACAAGATGTTACTTTTACCTAATTCCACATCATTGCTTTGGTGGTTCGTGCGTAAGCGTTTATAGTGATTGTAAACCGCCACTGACAAGACTTTTTTCGCATAATCTTGCCCAATCACATAATCATCTAAGTGAGCACGAATTTCGTGTGGGGTTGGTAATTTTTCTTCAACTGCCAGTTCGCTAGGTGTTTCGATTTCACCACTGTCTTCTAACATACTGTGGCAAAGCTCGATACACTCGTTACAAATATAACCATCTGTACCCGCAATTAATTTACCTACTTCACTTTTTTCTCTTCCGCAGAAAGAACAGTGAAGATCGTTATCATTTGTTGTCATGTTAAATCCTTAACGTTTAATCAACACATCGTCCACTAAGCCGTAAGCTTTTGCTTCTTCTGCCGACATAAAGTTGTCACGATCGGTGTCTTTTTCGATACGCTCGATGCCTTGACCTGTATGGAAAGCAAGACGCTCGTTTAAGGTTTGTTTAATTTTTAAAATTTCTTGTGCGTGGATCTGAATATCTGATGCTTGTCCACGGAAACCACCTAACGGTTGGTGAATCATTACACGTGCATTCGGTAATGCTGCACGTTTTCCTGCTGTACCACCCGCAAGTAAGAATGCGCCCATTGAGCAAGCTTGACCAATACAAAGGGTACGCACATCCGGTTTAATAAATTGCATGGTATCGTAAATTGCCATACCCGCAGTCACTGAACCGCCTGGTGAGTTAATATAAATATTGATGTCTTTTTTCGGATCTTCTGATTCTAAGAAAAGTAGCTGTGCCACGATCAAATTTGCCATACGATCTTCTACTTCACCACTCAAGAAGATCACGCGCTCTTTTAATAGGCGGGAATAAATGTCGTACGAACGTTCACCACGAGAGGTTTGTTCGACAACCATAGGAATTACACTCATTTTTGCCCCTAAATATGTGCTAAAAAATCGGGCAATATTCTACCCGAAAATCAGTAAAAACAAAATGCGGCCGCTTTTCATTGAAAAAACGACCGCACTTTTCGATGATACACCTGTGAATTTAATTCACGTTCTATCAATTATTATGCTTGTGGATTCATGATCTCATCAAATGAAGACGCTTTTTCAGTCACTTGAGCTTTAGCAAGAACGGCATCAACTGCTTGTTCTTCTAATACTACGTTGCGAATGTTGTTCATTAACTCTTCATTTTTGCTGTAATATTCAACTACTTCAGCTGGTTGTTCGTAAGCAGAAGCGATATCCGCAATCATTGCTTTCGCACGTTCTTCATCCGCTTTCAATTCGTTTGATTTGATCACTTCAGAGAATAATAAACCGACTTGAACACGACGTTTTGCATCCGCTTCAAATAATTCACGTGGTAGCTGTGCAGCTTGTTGTGCATTGCCACCGAAACGTTGTGCAGCTTGGTTACGTAATACATTGATTTCTTCTTCTACTGCAGAAGCTGGAACATCAATTGGGTTTTGTTCGATTAAACCGTTGATGACTTGTTGTTTAACGCGAGAAACTAATGCATTTTTCAATTCACGTTCCATGTTTTTACGGATTTCTGCACGTAAATCTGCCACAGTTTTGGTGTTTGGACCAAATTTAGCAACGAATTCATCTGTTAATTCTGGTAATTCCATTTCTTCTACTTTTTTCAAGGTGATCGCAAATTTTGCATCTTTACCTTTTAAGTTTTCAGAATGGTATTCCGCTGGGAAAGTCACATTGATATCGAATTGTTCGCCTGCTTTGTGGCCTACGATGCCCTCTTCAAAACCTGGGATCATACGACCTTGGCCCATGAATAGAACGAAATCAGTTGCTTTACCGCCTTCGAATTCTTCGCCATCTACTGAACCAACGAAGTCGATTGTTACGCGAGAATCTGCTTTCGCTGCGGCTTTGCTTTCAACCCAAGTGGCTTGTTGTTTACGTAATACCTCAATCATTTTATCGATATCAGCTTCAGTGATTTCAACAGTTGGTTTCTCAACTTTGATGTTTTCTAAGCCTTTTAATTCAACTTCTGGGTACACTTCGAAAGTTGCAGTGAATGATAAATCTTTACCAGGTTCGAACGTTTCGATAGCGAAAGTTGGACGACCTGCGATGTTGATTTTCTCAGCGATGACTGCGTCAAAGAAATGACGTGGTAATAAATCGTTTAATACATCTTGACGGATTGATGCGCCAAAACGTTGTTCAATGATGTGAGCTGGCACGTGACCTTTACGGAAACCATCAACACGTACATTTTTTGCTGCACGTTTGAATTCTTCACGAGTTGCTTTTTCTACAGCTTCAGCTGGAACGGTGATCGTCACACGACGCTCTAAACCTTGAGTTGTTTCAATATTTAATGACATTTGTAACCTCAATTAATGTTGCACTCGGTAAAAACCACACCGAACACGTTATTGTTTGTAAAAGTAAAAAACCGCCAAATTATAGCGAAAGAAAATCAAACAGTCGATAGAAACCGGAAAATTCAATAGAAAACCAGCTAAAATTGCACAATTTATCAACAATTTTTGATAAAGAAAAAAGTGCAGTCAAAAATAACCGCACTTTTTATCGAATTATAAACCTTTCGGTAAACGAATTTTTTGACCTGGGAAAATCTTATCCGCGTCTTTAATCACTTCTTTGTTCGCTTCAACGATAGCGGTATATTTCGCGCCATTTCCGTAAGCTTTCTCAGCGATTTTCCACAAGGTGTCACCTTTTTGGATTACATAGAATGTTTCATCACTGCCTAAGGTTTCACCGTTATTGATGCTTGCATCGCTTGTTACTGAGTGGATACCTTGAATGTTACCTGCCATTAATACTGCTTTTTCTAATGCCGCTGCGTTTGCTGCCACACCTTGGATATTTGCTACACCATTTTCAACGGTAACAGATAAGTTTTCTACGCCTGGATTATCTTCAGCGATGTGTTGAGTCACTGCTTTAGATGCATCTTCTTCTTTAGAGAAAACTTTCTTACCAATGTCACTGACAAAATCAAATAAACCCATTTTAAAGTTCCTTTTGTATGTTTGTTTAAGGGATTATTACGATACTGAAATTCCCTTAAGAAGTCTATAAATCAGAGTGTAAAGCTATGTAAATATTCCAAGAAAACTGATCTAAAATTGACCGCACTTTGATAGAATACGCCGATTTTTAATTTACTCACTCAAAAAGGACAAATTATGCGTTGGGAAGGTCGTAGAGAAAGCTCAAATATTGAAGATAGACGTGGCTCTGGCGGCGGTAACTTCGGTGGCGGAAAAGGCACCGGTGTGCTCGGTATTATCATTCTTTTAGTCGGCGCTTATTATGGCGTGGATCTTTCAGGCTTAGTGGGCACACCCGATTTTTCAGGACAAAGTTCTCAACAATTAGAAACCCAAGAAGAACAGCAGCTTGCGAGTCTTTCTAAAGTTGTATTAGCGGATACTGAAACCGTTTGGGGACAATATTTCAGACAAATGGGTAAAACTTATAGCGAGCCAACCATGGTACTTTACAATGGCGTAACGCCAACCGCTTGCGGTACCGGTCAATCTGCAATGGGTCCATTCTACTGCCCGAGCGATCGCAAAGTTTACCTTGATTTATCATTCTATAATGAAATGAAAAATAAACTGGGTGCAGCAGGTGATTCAGCCTTTGCTTATGTGATTGCACACGAAGTCGGCCACCACGTACAAAATATGCTCGGCATTCTGCCGCAAGTGAATCGCGCACAACAAAGCAGCGATCGTAAAACGGCAAATCAACTTTCCGTTCAATTAGAACTTCAAGCTGACTGTTTCGCTGGTGTTTGGGCGAGCCAAGCGGTAAAAAGTGGTTTATTTGAACGCGGTGATGAAGAAAAAGCGTTTAATGCAGCAGAAGCTGTGGGCGATGACCGTTTACAAAAACGCAGCCAAGGTTATGTGGTACCGGATAGCTTCACTCACGGTACATCTGCACAGCGTCTAGAATGGTTCAGAAAAGGCTTACAAAGTGCCAATCCTTCTGTATGTAATACCTTTAACCAATAAGATCTTTAAGGCTGATTTACTTCAGCCTTTTTTATTTCTGTTCATTTAAACATAAAAAAGAGCGATCAATTTTGATCGCTCTTTTCTTCATGATTTTAAGCTTACGCGAACTGACGTACTTCGCCGTTACCCGCTACGTTTTCCACACAACGTGGACAAAGTGTAGGATGTTCAGGGTTCACGCCGATTTTGTCAGAATAATGCCAACAACGTGGACATTTTTCACCGTTAGAACGGGCAATACTTACGGCAATTCCCTCTAACTCACCCGTAGCCACATCCGCAGGTTTGTCTACTAATGCTTTTACTTCCGCTTTTGAGGTAATTAATACGAAACGTAATTCATTGCCTAATTGTTCTAACAACGCACGATATTCATCGTTAGCATAAACCGTTACTTCTGCTTCTAAACCACCACCGATCACTTTATCGTTACGGGCGATTTCTAATACACGGTTCACTTCAGAACGAACTTTAATGAGTTGTTGCCAGTAAGCATCATCTAATTTTTCATTCTCGCCTAAGCCAAATAAGCCTTCGTAGAATTCTTCAGTAAAGACAAATTCAGCACGTGGCGTCGCCGTTTGTGGCAAGTAGCCCCAAATTTCATCTGCCGTGAATGACAAGATTGGTGCCATCCAACGTACTAAAGCTTCCGCAATGTGCCATAACGCTGTTTGGCAGCTACGACGCGCAAGGCTGTCTGCTTTGGTGGTATATTGACGGTCTTTGATAATATCAAGGTAGAACGAGCCCATTTCCACAGAACAGAAACGCATTAAACGTTGTACTACTGTGTGGAATTGATAGTTATCGTACGCGTCTTTAATTTCTTTTTGAGCATCTAACGCACAAGCTACCGCCCAACGATCCAAGCTAATCATGTCTTCCGGTTTAACCGCATCACGTTGCGGATCAAAACCATTTAAGTTTGCTAGTAAGAAACGTGCGGTGTTACGAATACGACGATAGCTATCCGCTGCACGTTTTAAGATCTCATCAGAAACGGTCATTTCACCTGTATAGTCAGTAGAAGCGACCCATAAACGTAAAATATCACCACCGAATTTATCCATGACTTCTTGTGGGGTCACAATGTTACCGATAGATTTTGACATCTTACGGCCTTGACCATCCACCGTGAAGCCATGAGTTAATACTTGTTTGTATGGAGCTTTGCTGTCTGTTGCCGTAGAAAGCATTAAAGAAGACATAAACCAACCACGGTGTTGGTCAGAACCTTCTAAATACATATCGATATCTTGACCGTTAAATTCTGGGCGATTCGCCACAACAGAAGAATAGGTTGACCCTGAGTCAAACCATACGTCAAGGGTATCAGGCACTTTGCGATAGGTTTCTGCGTCCGCACCTAATAATTCTTTTTCGTCTAAATCCCACCATGCTTGAATACCGACTTTCTCTACACGTTTCGCCACTTCTTCAAGTAATGCTAAAGTACGCGGATGAAGTTCTTCGGTTTCTTTGTGCACGAATAAGGTCATCGGCACGCCCCAAGTACGTTGACGGGAAATACACCAGTCAGGGCGGTTTTCAACCATTTTCTCGATACGTGCTTGACCCCAATCAGGAATCCAACGTACACCTTTGATTTCGCCTAATGCTTGTTGGCGTAAACCCTGTGTTTCCATACCGATAAACCATTGTGGGGTTGCACGGAAAATAATCGGGGTTTTGTGACGCCAGCAGTGTGGGTAACTGTGTTTGATTTTCTCAACTTTTAATAAGTTGCCCACTTCTTGCAATTTTTCAACAACCAATGGATTCGCTTCAAATACACCTTTGCCTGCGAAGAATTCAGTCGTTGAAATAAATTTACCGTCATTCGATACAAGACCCGCCATTGGTAAATTATATTTTTGTCCAACAATAAAGTCGTCTAAACCGTGGTCTGGTGCGGTGTGAACTAAACCTGTACCGCCATCAGTGGTCACGTGATCACCTAAAATTACTGGTACAGTGAAATCATAGAACGGATGGTTAAAGCGTACTAACTCAAGCGCCTGACCTTTTACTGAACCTAAAACTTCAACTTGTTCTACGCCCACGGCTTTCGCTACGGATTCAACTAATTCAGCAGCTAAAATCACACGCTCATCGCCAAGTTGTACTAAGTGGTATTCTAAGTCTGCATTTACCGCAATCGCACGGTTAGATGGCATTGTCCAAGGTGTGGTTGTCCAAATCACCGCAGATAATTTGCCATGGCCTTTGCCTACTGCGTTAAATTTCTCTTCAATTTCAACCGCACTTACTGCAGGAAAACGCACATAGATAGATGGAGAAACTTTGTCTTCATATTCCACTTCTGCTTCTGCTAAAGAAGATCCACAATCTAAACACCAGTGCACTGGTTTTGAACCTTTGTATAAATGGCCATTCGCAATCACTTTACCGAGTGTGCGGATGATGTTTGCTTCAGTGTTGAAGTTCATCGTTAAATAAGGATTATCCCAATCGCCTAACACGCCTAAACGGATAAAATCTTTTTTCTGACCTTCTACTTGTTCTGCAGCGTACTCACGGCATTTTTGGCGGAATTCAGCTGCGGTCACTTTCTCGTTTGGTTTACCCACTAAACCTTCTACTTTTAATTCAATTGGTAAGCCATGACAGTCCCAACCTGGGATATAAGGCGAGTCAAAACCTAATGCGGTTTTGGATTTAACAATAATATCTTTCAGAATTTTATTAACGGCGTGACCGATATGAATGTTGCCGTTCGCATATGGAGGGCCATCATGCAAAATAAAGGATTTTTTACCTTTCGTCGCTTGGCGGATTTTTTGATACAACTGTTTGTCATACCAATTTTTTAACATTACAGGTTCGCGTTTGGCTAGATCGCCACGCATTGGGAAACCTGTTTCAGGTAAATTTAACGTGTTTTTGTAATCAACTGTCATGTTATTTTCCAATTTTATATTTCAATATAATTCTATTTTGCAAAAAATGCTTTCGCTGTTTTTACGTCTTGTTCTATTTGAGCTTTCAACGCTTCAAAAGAAGGAAACTTTATCTCATCGCGAATCTTATGGCTGAATTCCACTTCGACCATTTGCCCATAAATATTCTGAGAAAAATCAAATAAATGGACTTCTAATAATTGTATCGTACCGTTAATGGTTGGGCGTTTTCCCATGTTGGCGACGCCGTTAAAAATCTCGCCCGATTTTAACCGCACTTTCACCGCATAAACCCCTTTTACTGGGTTCACTTGGCGATGTAAGCGAACATTCGCGGTAGGAAAACCAATGGTTCGCCCTAATTTATTGCCGTGGATCACGCGACCAAAAATACGATAAGGCTTACCGAGTAAATTTTGCGCATGCTGTAAATCATCTTTAGCCAATGCTTCACGGATAGCGGTGCTACTGATACGTAACTCATCTAAACAGAAGGTGCGACTGTCTTCAACTTCAAAACCAAACTGCTTTCCGGCTTGTTGCAACATCGCAAAATTGCCTAAACGTTTCGCACCAAATTTGAAATCATCGCCAATGCTGAGAAACTTCACATTTAATTTGCGTACAAGCCAATCTTCAATAAATTGTTCTGCCGGAAGATTAGCAAAAGTGCGGTCAAATTTCGCGACGATCACCACATCCACACCCGCATCAGCTAAATAATGTAATTTATCTCTTAATCGCATTAAGCGCGCGGGGGCTCTGTCACCCATAAAATATTCGCGCGGTTGCGGCTCAAAAAGCATCACCGCCATGGGTAAATTCAGCGCATTCGCTTTCTGACGAAGATGACGCAAAATCGCCTGATGCCCCAAATGCACCCCATCAAAATTGCCAATGGTTAATGCGCACCCTGACAAATATGGCCGTGTATTATGAAGCCCACGAATTAATTGCATTACATCTTATTCCAAAAAACGAAAAATAATCGGTGCATTATAGCGGTAACTTAATGTTTTGTCAGTAAATGGTGTTTACGAATACCTAATAGCACCAATACGCCTAAATAAACGACCGCAGCCAGTCCGATTAACCAAGCTAGCCAATAGACACGCATTAAAAATGTCATGGCTGCCCATTCTTGAATCGACGGGCAGTTATACCAAACCAAACCGCCCATGGCTAAGGCTGCACCTAAAACTTTCAGAAAAAAGACCGCACTTTTACGTGAAAAATGGTATACATCCTCTTTAGCTAAACCACGATAAAGCAAATAAGCATTTAAGGTTGCTGACATCGCAGAAGCAATCGCTAAGCCCACATAACTAAATGGAATCGCCAATACGTTAAAGCCCATATTGCTCACCATGGCGATGATCCCGATTTTCACGGGCGTTTTGGTATCTTGACGTGCGTAATAGCCATTAGCCAAGATCTTAATCAGCATAAAACTAAGCAAACCGGCATTGAATGCCCATAAAGAATAAGAGGCTGCATGCACATCTGTTAAGGTAAAACTGCCACGCATAAACAATACCAGTAACATCGGCTGGGCTAACACGGCAATACCAATCGCAGCCGGCACGCCGAGTAATAAAATCATTCGTACGCCCCAGTCCATTGTGTTGCGAAAATCAACCGCACTTTGGGAAGAATTATCTTCTCTATTCACGTGATGGCGAGCAAGTGTCGGTAAAATCACAGTAGAAATTGCGATACCAAATAAACCAAGTGGAAACTCTAATAGACGATCAGAATAATAAAGCCAACTAATGGATCCCGTCATTAAGAAACTGGCAATGACTGTATCAAGCAATAAGTTGATTTGGCTTACGGAAACCCCGAATAAAGCCGGAATCATCAATCGACGGATTTTGGCAACCCCTTCATCATGCCACGCCCATTTTGGTTTTACGAGCAAGCCGGCTTTCTTCAAGAAAGGGATTTGGAATAAAAATTGTAATAAACCGCCTAAGAAGATCCCGATAGCAAGGGCAAGATCAGGATTGTCTAATCTTGGTGCGAGGAAAAGTGCGGTCGCAATCATGGCGATATTGAGCAAAACAGGCGAAAATGACATCACGCCAAATTTGCCTATCGTATTTAAAATCGCGCCTGAAAGTGCCACAAAGGTGACAAACCATAAATAAGGAAAAGTAATTTTTAAGAGTAAAGACGCTTGTTCAAACTTGTGCGCATCCGGTCCGTCATTTAGCCAATCGGTAAACCAGCCCATCCCGAAGATCGCCGCCACAACAGGTGATCCCACCATGGCAAGCAAAGTAACAATACTGACTAATCCGCCTAGCGTACCCGATACTTTCCCGATAAATTCTCGCGTTTTAGAAAGATCGCCCGATTTTTGATATTCAGCTAATACGGGTACAAAGGCTTGAGAAAATGCGCCTTCCGCAAATAAACGACGTAAAAAGTTTGGGATACGGTTAGCGAATAAAAACACGTCTGCCGCCGCGCCTGCACCGATTAAATGGGCTATCACCACATCACGGACTAAACCTAACACACGGGACACTAATGTCATCCCACTCACGATAATGCCGGATTTTAAAAGTCGTTTACTCAAAATAGGGGTCTCTTCAAAAAAATTTGCCTTAATTGTATAGAATTTTTGTTTTTACGCTATATTCCAACGAAAAAAACTGATAAAATCCTGCCCACATCGTTTGTGTGAGCCAATAGAAAGCGCTTTTTTTAAATAACGATGCTTACTTTCGGTTGTGTCTCACCGAAATCAACACAAATTATTCATTGACAAAAGTATAAAAAATCGGCATATTCTACGCCCTTATTTTGTCATAATCATCTAACAGAAATTTTAGGAGTTTGACCTTGGCTAATATCAAGTCAGCAAAAAAACGCGCGGTTCAATCTGAAAAACGCCGCCAACACAACGCAAGCCAACGCTCTATGATGCGTACTTACATCAAAAAAGTATATGCTCAAGTAGCAGCAGGTGAAAAAGCAGCAGCTGAAGCAGCATTCGTTGAAATGCAAAAAGTTGTTGACCGTATGGCTTCTAAAGGCTTAATCCACGCTAACAAAGCAGCAAACCACAAAGCTAAATTAGCTGCTCAAATCAAAAAATTAGCGTAATTAAAGCATTAAAACAGCTTAAAAATAAAACCGCACTTTGGTGCGGTTTTTGTTTGTCTTAAACCGTCCTGCCACAAACGCCCCATAACGAGCTTGCATTCCCCCCTTTAACCTGTAAACTACCCCACAACTTAAAAATTAATCATAAAATAAACAATAAATGACCAAAAAATCTTTTAAAAAAGCGGATCCGAATTATCAAAAAGAATTAGCCAAATACGGTAATCCGATCCCAAGCAGAGACTACATTCTGCAAATTATCCGTGAAAATAATGCCCCGATGAGTCGGGAAGAAATTCTGACCGCACTTTCAATTAAAAGTGATGAACAACAAGAAGCCATGCGCCGCCGCTTACGCGCCATGGAAAATGATGGACAGTTAGTTTTCACTAAACGTAAACGCTATGCCTTGCCTGAAAAATTAGATTTATTCAAAGGCATGGTCATCGGCCATCGCGAAGGCTATGGCTTTTTACAAGTCGAAGGCAAAAAAGAGGATCTCTTTATTCCTAATCACCAAATGCAACGTGTAATGCACGGTGATTTTGTGTTAGCGCAACCTGTAGGCGTGGATCGCCGTGGTCGTCGTGAAGTCCGTATTGTTCGCGTACTTGAAAGTCGTAAAAAACAAATTGTCGGCCGTTTCTTCTTAGAAAATGGTTTTAGCTATGTGGTGCCTGATGATAGCCGTATCGGACGAGATATTTTAGTCCCTAATGAACACCGCAATGGGGCCCGAATGGGACAAGTTGTCGTGGTTGAATTGCAAGAACGATCTGCCTCCTTCACTCAACCTGTTGGTATCATAACCGAAATTCTGGGTGACAATATGGCAAAAGGGATGGAAGTGGAGATCGCCCTTCGTAATCATGATATTCCTCACCAATTCCCAAGTGCGGTCGAAAAATACGTTAAAAAATTCACCGAAGAAGTGCCTGAAGAAGCGAAAAAAGGCCGTGTGGATTTACGCAATCTGCCACTGGTTACCATTGATGGCGAAGATGCGCGCGATTTTGATGATGCCGTATATTGCGAAAAAAGTGGTAAAGGCTGGAAACTTTGGGTGGCAATTGCCGATGTCAGCTATTATGTGCGTTTGCGTTCTGCACTAGACACAGAAGCTTATAATCGAGGTAACTCCGTTTACTTCCCAAATCGTGTTGTACCAATGCTACCGGAGATTTTATCAAACGGATTGTGTTCACTGAATCCACAGGTTGATCGCTTGTGTATGGTGTGTGAAATGCACATTTCTGCCAAAGGTAAACTCACGGACTATCGTTTTTATGAAGCGGTGATGAATTCTCATGCACGTTTAACCTATACGAAAGTCGCGGCGATTTTAGACGGCGATGATGAGCTCCGCACCCGTTATCAAGGGCTTGTACCACATTTAGAAGAATTGCATCATCTCTATCAAGCGTTACTCAATGCACGCAAACAACGTGGTGCAATCGATTTTGAAACCATTGAAACCAAATTTATTTTCAATGCCATGGGACGAATTGATCGCATTGAACCTGTTGTGCGAAATGATGCTCACAAAATCATTGAAGAATGCATGATTCTTGCGAATATTGCAGCGGCAAACTTTATGGAAAAACATAAAGAGCCCGCACTCTATCGTATTCATGCTGCTCCGAGTGAAGAAAAACTGACGTCTTTCCGTGCATTCTTAAGTGAATGCGGTTTAAGCCTTGAAGGAGGCATGAAACCGACCACAAAAGATTATGCGAAATTGTTAGAGCAAGTGAAAGATCGTCCGGATCACGAGCTCATTCAAACCATGTTACTTCGCTCATTAAGCCAAGCGGTTTATCATGCGGATAATATCGGCCACTTTGGTTTGGCGTTAGAAGAATATGCACACTTCACTTCCCCGATTCGTCGCTATCCGGATTTAACCCTTCATCGTGGAATTAAATATTTATTAGCAAAAGAAAAAGGC
>CABQSN010000020.1:0-17086 GCA_902466845.1 uncultured Haemophilus sp. | reverse complement strand
TGGTGGGTCGTGAAGGATTCGAACCTTCGACCAACGGATTAAAAGTCCGCTGCTCTACCGACTGAGCTAACGACCCACATCATTTCGTAACAGGTGCGTATATTACCGATTTTATTTTCTGACGCAAGAAAAATCTGAAGAAATTGTGTTAATTGCGTGAATACTCGTCAATTTCTGCCAATATCTTAGAACAAATAAAAAAGGAGAGTATTTCTACTCTCCCTTCTTCTAAGAATCAAAATTCTCTAAAAATATTAGTATGCTAACACTGCACGACGGTTTTTAGAGTATGCTGCTTCATCGTGACCTAACACTGCAGGTTTTTCTTCACCGTAAGAAACAGTTGATACTTTACCAGCATCAACACCTTTACCAGCTAAGAAACCTTTAACTGCATCAGCACGACGTTGACCTAAAGCGATGTTGTACTCTGGAGTACCACGTTCGTCAGTGTTACCTTCAACAACAACTTTAGAAGCTGGAGTTGCATTTAAGTATGCAGCGTGAGCATCTAAGATTTGAACGTATTCACCTTCGATGTTGAATTTGTCGAAGCCGAAGTAAACGGTGTTATAACGTTGTTGAAGATCTTCAACAGAGTAACCACCGAAAGTTTGACCGTTGTTAGCACCGTTGCCTGCTGCATCGTTGTTTGATGAGCTACATGCTGCTAATGCAGCTACTGAACCAGCAACTAATAATGATTTAACAAATTTGTTCATTAGATTTCTCCTCAATGAGTTTTTTTATTTAGTCAAGTATGGAGACCAAGCTGGAAATTTCACTTGGCCATTACTTCCTGGAAGACTCGCTTTAAAGCGACCATCTGCAGAAACCAATTGTAACACCTTTCCTAGCCCTTGTGTAGAGCTGTAAATAATCATGATACCGTTAGGAGAAATACTTGGGCTTTCGCCTAAGAAAGATGTACTTAATACTTCAGAACTACCGCTGGTGAGATCTTGTTTCACCACGTTGTTATTACCGTTGATCATCACGAGTGTTTTACCATCACTACTGATTTGCGCACTACCGCGACCACCAACTGGTGATGCACCACCACCACTTGCGCTCATGCGATAAACTTGTGGTGAACCACCTCTATCTGAAGTAAAGAGAATTGAGCTACCATCTGGAGACCATGATGGTTCCGTATTATTACCCGCACCGCGAGTTAATTGAGTAGGGGTACCGCCATTTGAGCCCATTACATAGATGTTTAATAAACCATCTTGTGAAGAAGCAAATGCTAGTTTAGAACCGTCCGGAGAGAATGCTGGCGCACCGTTATGTCCAGGGAAAGAAGCAACTACTTTACGAGAACCTGAACCTAAGTCTTGTACAACAAGTTGTGATTTTTTGTTCTCAAAAGATACATACGCTAAACGTTTACCATCTGGAGACCAAGCTGGAGACATAATTGGTTGTGAGCTACGATTTACGATAAATTGGTTGTAACCATCATAATCTGCTACACGAACTTCATAAGGTTGTGAGCCACCATTTTTTTGCACCACGTAAGCGATACGTGTTCTGAATGCACCACGAATACCAGTTAATTTTTCAAATACTTCATCACTCACGGTATGTGCACCATAACGTAACCATTTATTTGTTACTGTATAGCTATTTTGCGCAAGTACCGCACCTGGTGTACCTGATGCACCTACAGTATCAACTAATTGGTAAGAAATGTTATAACCGCTACCCGTTGAAGTCACTTGACCTACAACAACAGCATCAATACCTAAAGCTGTCCAAGCTTCTGGTTTCACTTCAGCTGCAGTTGTTGGTTGTTGTGGCATTTGGCTTACTGGAATTGGGTTAAATTTACCACTATTACGTAAGTCATCTGCAACAATTTGACCAATATTTTCAGGTGCAGAACCTGCGAAAGGAACAACTGCGATAGGACGAGCGCCATCAACACCTTCATCAATCACAATTCGAACTTCATCTTCTGCCATTGCTGTGCTTGCAAATGCAAACATCACCACAAATAGCCCCATAACACGTTTGATCAATTTCATTTAATCACCTTATTTTAACGTTGTTACTTTCCTAAAACCAATTATCGAGCATTGATATCAAAGTCGATAGTCGGCGCTTTATATTTCTCATAAATAGCATCAGATGGTGCTGCTGGAACTTTTTTCGTTCTAGCTACCGCACTTAATGCTGCAGTACAAATATCATCTGGTCCAGAAACGCGCTGGTAGCCTAAAATCGTACCATCTCGACCGAGCTGAATTTTAATGCTACAAACTTTACCAGCAAAGCTTGGGTCTTTTAAGAAACGGCGTTGAATTTCACGTTTAATAACACCCGCATATTGATCACCAACTTTACCACCATCTCCAGCACCAAGTCCTGCACCACTACCTTGTGTACCGCCTTTATTCGCATTACCACCTTTAGATGCGCTACCACCACCGATGTCACCACCGTTCATGAAATCATCTAAAGCTGCTTGATCCGCTTTACGTTTTGCTGCATCTGCTTTGGCTTTAGCATCAGCCTTCGCTTTAGCTTCTGCATCCGCTTTAGCTTTTGCTTCTGCCTTCGCTTTCGCCTCTGCATCTGCTTTCGCTTTTGCATCCGCCTCAGCTTTCGCTTTAGCATCTGCTTCTGCCTTGGCCTTCGCTTTTGCTTCAGCATCGGCTTTCGCTTTTGCCTCAGCCTTGGCTTTAGCATCTGCTTCTGCTTTTTCTTTCGCTTTTTGAGCTTCAGCTTGTGCCTTCGCTTTTGCCTCTTCTTCAGCCTGTTTAGCGGCTGCCGCTAAACGTTTTGCCTCTGCATCAGCTTTTAATTTCGCCGCTTCAGCTGCTTGTTTTGCTTTCGCTTCTTCAGCTTGTTTCTGCTTTTCTAACGCCTCTTGACGAGCAAGTTCTTGTTGCTGTTTTTGCTTTTCAATTTCTTGCTGCTTTTGTTTTTCAAGTTCTTTTTGACGTTGAATTTCCTGCTGACGCTTAATCTCTTCTTGTTTCGCAATTTCTTGCTGATTTGGTTCAGGTTCAGGCTCTGGTTTTTTCTCTTCGACTACAGGTTCTGGTTTTTTCTGTTTATCAGTTTGACCTTTTTTCTGTTGTTGAATACGTCCCCATTCCTGCGCTGCGCTGCCGGTATCGACCATCACAGCTCCCATGGCATCACCTTCACCTTCTCCACCACCCATTATTTCAACGGTTTGATAAAGAGAGCTCCAAATCAACAAACCAAACAATGCAAGGTGCATCGCAATAGAGATGACAAACTCATTTGCACGTTTTTTTCGTCGATTATTCTGCACGGTTTTACCTACTTATTCTTAAATCGGGTTGGTCATTAAACCCACAGACTTAATGCCGGCAAGATGTAGTAAATTCAGTGCTTTAATCACTTCTTCATAAGGTACATCTTTTGCTCCGCCCACTAAGAACATTGTGTTATTGTCTTTATCAAATTCTTGTTTTGATAATTGGGTTACCATTTCTTCGTTAAGGCCTTCTTGGCGTTGACCACCAATAGAAATCGAATACTGCCCTACACCCGCTACTTCTAAGATAACCGGTGTTTTATCTTCATTTGATACATTTTGACTTTGCACCGAATCAGGGAGTTCCACTTGAACGCTCTGACTGATAATCGGCGCGGTTGCCATAAAAATTAACACCAAAACTAAAAGAACATCGAGAAATGGCACGATGTTAATTTCAGATTTAATGTCTTTACGCTGACGACGAGCCATAATTTCCTCTAAAACTTCGCTAAAATCCACCGCACTTTTCATCTTATTTATTAAGTGCGGTCAATTTTTCATTGATTTTTAATGGTGCGCTTTACCAAAAGCTTGACGATGTAAAATTGTGGTGAATTCATCAATGAAGTTACCATAATTTTGTTCAATCGCATTTACACGTAAGCTTAAACGGTTATACGCCATTACAGCTGGAATCGCAGCAAACAAACCGATTGCTGTTGCGATCAAGGCTTCTGCGATACCTGGAGCAACCATTTGTAATGTTGCTTGTTTCGCACCACTTAATGCCATAAATGCGTGCATGATCCCCCAAACAGTACCAAATAAACCGATATATGGACTTACAGAAGCAACTGTTGCTAAGAAAGGTACACGACTTTCAAGCGCTTCTACTTCACGATTCATCGCAAGGTTCATTGCACGAGTCGTACCTTTGATGATCGCTTCTGGAGCATCTGCATTCACTTGTTTTAAGCGAGAGAATTCTTTAAAGCCGACAAAGAAAATTTGTTCGCTACCCGTTAATACTTCACGACGATTAGATAAACCATCATAAAGTTTATTTAAATCTTCACCAGACCAGAAACGATCTTCAAAAGTGTTCGCTTCTTTTAACGCGCTCGTCAAAATACGGCTACGTTGAATGATGATTGCCCAAGAAATAATTGAGAACGAAATTAAGATCACAATTACAAGTTGAACAACGATACTCGCTTTTAGAAAAAGATCTAAAAAGTTCAATTCTGCAGTCATTGCATACTCCGAAAAGTTATTTACTTTAAAAATGCCGCTTTTAATTCTTCAGGAATTGCGACAGGTTTCATTTTGCCTAGATCAACACAGGCTACCTTAACAGTAGCCTTTGATAACACCACTGCCTCACGAACTAACCGCTGTTCAAAGAGAATTGTTGCTCCTTTCACGGCCGTCATTTCAGTTTCAACAATAAGATAATCATCCAATTTTGCCGGAATACAATAGTCAATAGACATGGTTTTGACCACAAAAGCTAATTGTTGTTCCTGCAATAATGATTGTTGGGAAAAATTAAGCGTTCTTAAATATTCAGTTCGCGCACGCTCAAAGAAATGTAAGTAACGTGCGTGATACACTACTCCGCCAGCATCCGTGTCCTCATAATAGACACGAACCGGAAAGGTAAAACATTGGTTATTCAAAATAATGCTCAAATTATCAGCCATAACAAGCCGCTTATTTTAGAACCTGTTCATTAGATGTGCAAGCTCCAAATAATAATATTTGTCTATCGTTCTTATAAAAACCAATGCTGAACAATAGCAATTATTGTGGTGAAATAACCAATAAATGGCAAGAAAACAAGCTGCCATATTGCTCGGCGAATATCGAATCCGATACCGTGGATCCACAAATTAATCAATCCCCAAAAAATCGCAAGAATCCAAGCTGGATGTGCAGTACGAAGTGCGGTCGAAAATTGATTTAAATTTAAAAAGAAAGCCGCGGTTAAAAATAACGCTAAAATAAACGAAAGGGTTCGCAAGGAACCCTTATTACTTAATTGATAGAGTGAATTAATCATCATTACTCGTCAAATTTACCTGACTTTTCTTTACCAATAGTTAATTTAGCACTCACCATAACTGCAGCCAACACACCCACTACCCAAATTACGTATAACATATTGTTTCTCCTTAGTATAATGAGTTTTTGTTGTCTTCAACAAAGCTTTCATCCAAACGACCAAACATTTTGTAGTATGACCAAATGGTGTAAAGCAATGAGATGGTAACGAATACTAATGCCAAGTAGAACATTAAGGTTAATGTTAATTCACTTGACGTTGCATCCCACATTAACAAACTTTGTTCTGGATGAGTACTTGAAGGCATTACAAATGGGAACATTGATACTGCCGCAGTGATAATCACACCAGCCATTGTTAATACAGAGAAGAAGAATGCAAAACCACAACGATTTGCTTTAGATGCAATCACATTTAATAATGCACCAACCACAGCTAATGCTGGGAATGCCCATAAAGCTGGATTTTCATTGAAGTTTTTGAACCATGCACCTGCTTCAACTGCCACTTGTTTACCTGAAGCTGGCGCTGATGCTACAAAGTGATCAATCACGCTAGTCACCACATAACCGTCTTTGAAAGAAAGCCATACACCTGCAAGTACAAAAGTAATTAATGTCACTAATGCACCGATTTGTGTAATTGCTCTTGCGCGATCACGCAATGCAGCAGTGGTTTTCATTTGTAACCAGTTCGCACCGTGAGTCACTAACATTGCAAGGCTTAACACACCGCAAAGTAATGCGAATGGGTTTAATAATGCAAAGAAAGAACCTGTGTAAGTTGCTTGTGAAAGCTCATTTAATTCGAATGGCACACCTTGTAATAAATTACCAAATGCTACACCGAATACTAATGCAGGTACAAAACCACCCGCAAATAAGCCCCAATCCCACACAGCACGCCATGTTGGATTATCAATTTTCGCACGATATTCAAAACCGATTGGACGGAAGAATAACGCTGCTAACACGAGGAATAAGGCAATATAGAAGCCTGAAAACGCCACAGAGTAAACAATCGGCCATGCCGCAAAGATTGCACCACCAGCAGTTAATAACCAAACTTGGTTACCATCCCAGTGTGGAGCAATAGAGTTAATCATAATACGTCTTTCTACTTCTTTCTTACCTGCTACGGGTAAAAGTGCGGTCACGCCCATATCGAATCCATCTGTTACAGCGAAACCGATAAGCAATACAACAACTAGCACCCACCAAATAATACGTAGAATTTCATAATCAAGCATAATCCATCTCCTGCTTATTTAGATGATTGCTCAAAATAGTATTTGCCGGTTTTCAATGCACTTGGACCTAAACGTGCATATTTAAACATCAAATACATTTCCGCAATGATGAAGAAGAAGTAAAGTACACAAATTAAACCGATAGAGAACCATAAGTCACCTACACTCAAGTTAGAGGCAGACACACCTACCGGTAATACTTCATAAATCGCCCATGGTTGACGACCAAATTCAGCTAAGAACCAACCAAATTCAATCGCTAAGAATGGCAATGGAATACTCCAAAGCAATGCTTTAAGTAATAAGCGAGAAGAAGTCACTTTGTTACGTAAATTCTGAACAAATGCACCGAAAGCTAATAAGATAATTAAACCACCAGCCGCTAACATACCACGGAATGCCCAGAAGTTAGGACCTACGTTTGGAATAGTATCACGTGCTGCTTGTTTAATTTGTTCATCCGTTGCATCAACAACTTTATCTGTGTAACGTTTTAATAATAAACCGAAACCTAAATCACCTTTGACTTCATCAAATTTTGCTTTAGTTTCTGGATTTACTTGGCCTGCTGATTTTTTCTCTGCTTTTAATTGCGTGAATAAATCATAAGCAACCATACCGTTACGAACACGACCTTCATTTTTCGCTTGAATATCTTTCAAACCAACAATTTCAGTGTCTAAAGAACGAGTTGCAATTAAACCACCTAAGTAAGGGATTTCAATTGCAAAATCATTTTTCATTTCAGCGGTATTTGGAATCGCAACTGGATGGAATGGTGCTGGTGCTGCATGAGTATCAAACTCAGCTTCCATTGCAGCTAATTTCACAGGTTGCGCTTTACCGATGTCGTAACCTGATTCATCCCCCATAATTAATACAGCTGATGCCGCGATAAAACCAAAGGTTGCCGCTACAGAGAATGAACGTTTAGCAAAACCGATATCGCGACCTTTTAATAAATAGAATGCACTGATACCTAATACAAACATTGCACCGGTTGTATAACCTGCTGTTAATGTGTGTAAGAATTTACTTTGCGCAACTGGATTTAACCAAAGATCTAAGAAGCTGGTCATTTCCATACGAACGGTTTCAAAGTTAAATTCTGCCGCTACTGGATGTTGCATCCAACCATTCGCGACTAAAATCCACATCGCAGAAAGGTTTGAACCAAAGGCTACGCAGTAAGTTGCGAGTAAGTGTTTACCTTTAGTTAAACGATCCCAACCGAAGAAGAATAGCCCCACGAAAGTGGATTCTAAGAAGAATGCAAGTAATGCTTCGATCGCTAATGGCGCACCGAAAATATCACCAACATAGTGAGAATAATAAGACCAGTTTGTCCCGAATTGGAACTCCATGATAATACCGGTCGTTACCCCTAGAGCAAAGTTAATACCAAATAACTTACCCCAAAATTTAGTCATATCTTTATATACTTCTTTGCCCGTTTTAACATAAATGGTTTCCATGATCACAAGAACGAAAGATAAACCTAATGTTAATGGTACAAAAATGAAGTGATATAACGCAGTTAATGCAAACTGCAAGCGTGAGAGATCAACAACGTCTAACATCTCAACTCCTTGTATAAATCTACAAGATTTTCACTTTATGATTACCAAGGATAATCCCAAATAATCACCCCAAACTACTCAACAAAAATCGTTAAGAAACATTGAATTATTTACGTAATAATTGCCTTTTCTATTATCAAAACAGAATGCAGTAACCGATTACAATATAAACATTCAAAATTTTGCCCTATTCTACTACTATTTATGAGGATAAAAAATAGAAAAAACCGTTATATTGATCACATTTTTTGATATAAGTTACAAAATACCCTATTTGGCATAACTATAGCGAAATTGATCTACATCAAATCTTGCATATTTATCTCGAATGAAAAAATTTAT
Source organism: uncultured Haemophilus sp. (assembly GCA_902466845.1). Taxonomy (GTDB): domain Bacteria; phylum Pseudomonadota; class Gammaproteobacteria; order Enterobacterales; family Pasteurellaceae; genus Haemophilus_D. Next base: position 8,612 of record CABQSN010000020.1, on the reverse strand, counting down.
CTCTATCAGAAGGAAACTTTATTGAAAAGAAATAGACAAAATAACCACTAGACAGGGCGACAGGATTTTGCTATTTTTTAGCCTAATGATATTTGGAAAGATTTGTAGGGATTTACAATGAAGAAAATTTGTGTAATTTTGACCGCACTTTTCGGTTCTATGGCACTATCTGCCACTGCAGCACCTATTACAGAAAACAAAGCTGCTCTTCCACAACAATGCACACAGTTATTTAAAGAAACAGAAAATTTGATTGCCCAAGCAGAAAAACAGCCGGGTACTCATACTCAAGTAGGTAAAATCAAAAGCAAACTAAATCAAAGCAAACAGCAAATTCTTGAAATGGAATTAGCGACTCAACAAAAAAGCTGTGATGTGGGTTTAGCAAGATTAAATAGCATGAAGAGCTATACTGAAGAAACTAACTAATCAAGTTTTAAAAAGAAAGGACATATTGATATCAATATGTCCTTTTTTATATCTCTTATTCTGACGGCTTCTGAAGTCCGAAGTGTCGATAAGTTAACGAAGTCGCAATTCGCCCTCGAGGCGTACGCTGTAAAAAGCCTTGTTGAATCAAGTAAGGTTCTAAAACATCCTCGATAGTGTCTCGTTCTTCACCTATTGCTGCTGCCAAGTTATCTAACCCAACTGGTCCACCATCAAAACGTTCAATCACTGCGGTAAGTAATTTTCTATCTAAGTAATCAAAACCTGCATCATCGACATCTAACATTGAAAGCGCTTGTTTAGCAATGTCTGCCGAAATAATGCCATCATTACGCACATCAGCAAAATCTCGAACGCGACGCAATAAACGGTTTGCAATACGAGGCGTACCACGTGAACGACGCGCGACTTCAAAAGCGGCTTTATCTTCTAATTCTAGATTTAAGCAAGAGGCACTTCTTGTCACAATAGAAGTTAAATCTTCAACGGAATAAAATTCTAAACGCTGAACAATACCGAAACGATCACGTAGTGGCGAAGTTAAAGAACCCGCTCGAGTTGTTGCACCAATTAATGTGAAAGGTGGTAAATCCAATTTAATTGAACGTGCCGCTGGTCCTTCACCGATCATAATATCCAACTGATAATCTTCCATTGCTGGATAAAGCACTTCTTCAATCGCAGGGGAAAGACGGTGAATTTCATCAATAAATAACACATCATGGGGTTCAAGATTTGTCAGCATTGCTGCCAAATCGCCAGCTTTTTCAAGAACAGGACCTGATGTTGTGCGAATATTCACACCCATTTCATTTGCCACAATATTAGCTAGCGTCGTTTTTCCTAAACCTGGAGGACCAAAGATCAAAAGATGATCTAAGGCATCTTGCCGCAATTTCGCCGCCTTAATGAAAATATCCATCTGCTCTCGCACTTGTGGCTGTCCCACATAGTCCGCTAAAAGCTTTGGACGAATCGCACGATCGATGACATCTTCATCCATCTTTGCCTGACTGCTAATAATTCTATCTGCTTCGATCATATCTGTTGAATCTTTATAATGCGGCTTTTAAGGCCTCACGAATTAATTGCTCACTGCTTAAATCCGCTTTAGCGACTTTTTTCACCATTTTTTCAGCATCGGTTGGTTTATAACCTAATGCAACCAATGCAGCAACCGCTTCATCTGTAGAGCTTTCAGCTTGGCGCAATTCTGAAGTTGAAGGAATATGCTTGCTCTCCACAAAGAAATCACTTTGGCGAACATCTTTAAACTTCCCTTTTAACTCCACCAATAAACGTTCAGCCGTTTTCTTGCCCACACCAGGAATTTTAACTAATTTTGACAGTTCTTCTCGCTCAATAGCGTAAGCAAACTGCTCTACCGACATTGCAGATAAAATCGCGAGTGCCAATTTAGGTCCAACACCATTGGTTTTAATTAATTCACGGAATAAAGTGCGGTCAGTTTTTTGGGCAAATCCAAAAAGAAGATGAGCATCTTCACGCACAACAAGATGGGTAAATAAAGTAGTTTCTTGCCCGATTTCAGGTAAGTCATAAAAACTGGTCATTGGTAACAATAATTCGTAACCTACGCCTTGTACATCAAGCAAAATTTCAGGAGGTTGTTTTTCTAATAAGATGCCTTTTAAACGACCGATCATAAGATTTCCATGTAAAAAAATTTTTGCATAGAATAAAATAAAACTGGATATTAATCCAGTTAAATTTTTAATCTAAATCGACCTCGGCTGTATCTTGTTTTTAAAAGTGCGGTCATTTTTTCGTGTGTTTCTGTCGTTTTGACCGAGCTAGCAATATGCAAAGAATGTTGAATGGTGTGGGCATGGGTAATCGCAATAGCTAAAGCATCTGCCGCATCTGCCTGAGGTTTATCTGAGAGCTTCAAAATTCGTGTCACCATATCTTGAACTTGAACTTTATCTGCAGAACCAATTCCTACGACAGTCTGTTTAACCAAACGAGCCGCATATTCAAATACAGGTAAATCATGGTTGACGGCTGCCACAATCGCTGTACCACGTGCTTGCCCCAGTTTTAAAGCTGAATCCGCATTTTTAGCCATAAACACTTGTTCAATGGCAAACATATCCGGCTGAAATTGCGTGATGATTTCTGTCACGCCAGCATAAATTCGTTTTAATCGTGTAGGTAAATCCTCTACCTGCGTGCGGATTGCTCCACTACCGAGATATTCTAAATGGCGACCATTTTGTCTAATCACACCATAGCCCGTTACACGAGAACCTGGGTCAATGCCTAAAATAATACTCATAAATTCTCAAAAATAAACGGCCGGTCAATGCCGGCCGTTTTTAGCGTTAATTATTGGTTTGCTTTTGCAGTTGCTTTTGCATCTACATCACAGTTTTTCACAACAATTTTGTCTGCTTTTTTACCTTTAATTAAAAGATTTACTGGCACAACAGAATCAAATTTATCTAAAGTTAAACCACTATCTACGTTCCAAACATATTTGCCTGAAGTAAATGAAGTGAAGTCTTTTTGAGCTGCATCACGAGCGAAATCTTTCGCAATAACTTTATCTCCGACCATCACCATTGCCGCTGTTGGCTCTTGGTTTTCGAATTGGTAAACCGCAGTTACGGTTTTCTTGTTACAAGTATAAACTACTGTTTTATCCGTTACAGTAGGTGCTGCAGCTTGCTCTGCTTTGTTTTCCATTTTTGGTGCATCACTTGCACAAGCTGATAAAACAACAAGAGCGGCCATTGCTGGTAATACTTTAGCTAATTTCATTCTAAATCTCCTTAAAATTACAGCTGAGCTGCAACTTCATCACTAATTTCACCGTTATGATATACGTTTTGTACATCGTCACAGTCTTCTAACATGTCAATTAAACGCAACAATTTAGGCGCAGTTTCAAGATCAAGATCAACTGTTGTTGATGGAATCATTGTTACTTCTGCGTTATCAATTTTAAATCCTGCTGCTTCGATTGCATCGCGCACAGAACCTAAATCTTCCCACGCTGTATAGATTTCGAACGAACCATCATCTTGTGGTTGAACATCATCCGCACCGGCTTCAATTGCCGCCTCCATTAACGCATCTTCTTCACCTTGGCTAATTAAAATCAAGCCTTTTTTGCTGAATAAGTAGCCCACAGAACCTTCAGTCCCTAAGTTACCACCACATTTAGTGAAACTTGGGCGAACCTGTGAGATGGTTCGATTTGCGTTGTCACTTAGACACTCAACCATCACAGCAGTTCCACCCGGACCATAACCTTCGTAAATTCTTGTTTCCATATTGGTGTCATCACCACCGCCCACACCGCGTTCAATCGCACGGTTAATGGTATCGCGAGTCATGTTGCTCGATAAGGCTTTATCTACTGCCGCACGTAAACGCGGGTTCGCACTGACATCACCGCCACCAATTTTTGCAGCAGTGACTAATTCACGAATTAATTTTGTAAAAATTTTACCGCGTTGCGCATCTTGTGCTGCTTTACGGTGTTTAATATTTGCCCACTTACTATGGCCTGCCATGTTGTTTTCCTTCTTATCTTAAAAACGTTTTTTAAATTAAATCCTCTTATATAGAGGAAAGCCGTTCATCAAATATTTTTTGATGGCCTCGGCATTATTCGGCGATTTCGTCATTTGGATCGCTTGTTCAGGTGAAACCCATTGATACGCCAAATGCTCACTTAATATCGGCTCAAATTCCTGCTCAACTGCCAATAAAAACCAATGTTCATGACAATGAGTCACATTCGGTGCGTATTTATAGCGGAAATGCGGGAAAATTTCAAATTCTATGCTCTCTTTGCAATCAAAAAGTGCGGTCGAATTTTCTTCTATTTTTAATCCTATTTCTTCCCAAACTTCTCGAATTGCTGTTTCTCTTGGTGTTTCATTGGTTTCCAATGTCCCCGTAACAGATTGCCAAAAAGTAGAATCGTCTTGACGTTGAAGCATAAGAACACGATTCGTGCTTTCCGCATAAATTACCACGAGAACCGATTGATTATTTTTATATTTCAAGCTCGTCATCTACATAATTGAGAATGGGCAGCATCATACCTTTTCTACTAAAAACTTTCAAAAAAATTACCGCACTTTAAAACTAAAGTGCGGTAATTATCTTAATTATTTTAGTTTAACCAGCCAGCTTGTTGAGCTATAAATAACCCTGCAAAGGCTGTTAAGTAGAATAAACCGATAAGGGATAACCACAATAAGCCGCCTTTTACACTGTGTTTCGCGTGCTTAGTCAGAGATAAATTCAACCAAGCAAAGATTGGTGCAGAAACAAATGAAGCAATCATCGCGAATTTCAGCATTGGGCCTACTGCATTATTAAAGTAGAAAATAATCGCTAAACCAGATAACGCCGCAAAAATCATACCGATATTAAGAATTCTCACAGAGCTTTCTTGTTTACCGAATAAGATACGCAAAGATTCAACATTGGTACGAGAGTAACCATCAATTACTGTAATTGTTGTACCAAACATACACATGAACGCAATTACTGCAATTAATAAGCGAGACCATTCACCGATAGTACTTGCATACATATTGATAAGTTGTGCGATATATTTTCCGCCAACCATCTCTACGGTTTCAGGAGAACCATATTGTACCAATGCACCAAGCGCTAAGAATACGGCAGCTAAAATGGCTGTACCAATGTAACCCACGTTAAAGTCAAATAAACCGTCTTGATAAGACACTTTGGTCAAGCGACGTTTTGCTACCACCCACATAGAGTTAATAGCAGAAATTTCAATTGGTGCAGGCATCCAGCCCATTAAGGCCACTAAAAATGCTAATTTACTTAATTCCCATGGAGAAGGCGCGACAAAATCAGGTGCAGCTACGCCATGGATACCATTACGCATAAAGGCGATCACTACGGCGCTCACGGTGGTTACCGTTAAAGCAATCATGATAATTTTCGATAAGCTATCTAATAGACGGTATTTCCCTAACAATAAAATGCCGGTTGTCACAAGAATCACTAATGAGCTTAATACTGGCATTGGTAGAGGAATTGGCGTAATGAAGGTTAAAATTGCTGCCGTTAATAATCCGACTGCAGCAGTATTAATCACTGTCGCAAAAATGTTTAAAGCAAGGAATAACCAAAGATAGAATTTCCCTTTTTGACGGTAACCTTCTAATAAAGTATTACCCGTATCTAGAGTATATTGAACACCGAAACGGAAGAAAGGATATTTGAATAAATTAGCAAGAATAACAATGCTCACTAATTCCCAACCATAGATCGCACCCGCTTGGGTGGATGCAATAATATGTGAACCACCAACAGCCGCTGATGCCATCACGATTCCAGGGCCTAAGGCAGAGAATTTACTCGCCCATGTTGATTTTTCTACTGGAGTTGAAACTTCACTCATAAAATTTTCTCTTATAAATTGACCATAAACCGAAAAAGGTCTTATTTATAATAGAATTTTATTCTTGAGTAAAGTAAATAAAATCCATTTGAAAGCCTTAGTGAAAAAATAAAAATCTAATTATTCCAATATTTCAGAATATAACTTCAAAACAAATAAACTTTGCCCGTATTCATACCAAAAAACTGATGTCTTTAAGTGAATAAAAATTTTTTGAAAAAAAGAAAGTGCGGTCAAAATTGACCGCACCCTATATTATAAATTTTAAACTTATTCAGCTTTCACAACCTGAATACTCAACTCACCTAACGCTTGCGGATTCGCAAAACTTGGTGCCTCTGTCATTAAACAAGCTGCGGCTGTTGTTTTCGGGAATGCAATCACATCACGGATATTTTCAGTGCCAGTTAAAAGCATGGTTAAACGGTCTAAACCAAATGCTAAACCTGCATGTGGCGGTGTACCGAATTTTAATGCATCTAACAAGAAGCCGAATTTTTCACGTTGTTCTTGTTCATTGATACCAAGAATGCGGAATACGGTTTGTTGCATTTTCGGATCGAAAATACGAACTGAACCACCACCTACTTCATAGCCATTAATAACCATATCGTAAGCATTTGCTACCGCACTTGTCGGATCTGCTTCTAATTGCTCTGGTGTAAAATCTTTTGGTGAAGTGAATGGATGGTGCATTGCTGCAAGATTACCCTCTTCATCACGTTCAAACATTGGGAAATCAATCACCCAAAGCGGTTGCCATTCATCTAAACGAGTTAAGCCAAGATCACGACCTAATTTCAAACGTAACGCCCCCATTGCATCAGTGGTGGTTTGCCATTTGTCTGCACCGAAGAATAAGATATCGCCAGTTTGAGCTTTCACACGTTCAGCTAAGGCTTTCCATACCTCTTCATTTAAGAATTTCGCAATCGGGCTTTGTACGCCTTCAAGGCCAGCATTAATATCATTTACTTTCGCCCAAGCCAAACCTTTTGCACCGTAAATACCAACAAATTGTGTATATTCATCAATTTGTTTACGAGTGATTTCAGTACCATTTGGTACACGAATCACTGCCACACGGCCGTTTGGATTGTTTGCAGGCTCATTAAATACTTTAAATTCAACATCTTTAACGATATCTGCCACATCGACTAATTCAAGCGGGTTACGCAAATCTGGTTTATCTGAACCAAAACGAGTCATCGCTTCTTGCCAGGTCATTTGTGGGAATTTGCCTAAATCCACACCAATGATGTTTTGCCATAAACCGTGTACCATACGTTCCATGATCTCACGTACTTCTGGCGCAGTTAAGAAAGAAGTTTCCACATCGATTTGAGTAAATTCAGGCTGACGATCTGCACGTAAGTCTTCATCACGGAAACATTTCACGATTTGATAATAACGATCAAAACCAGACATCATTAAAAGCTGTTTGAAAAGCTGTGGTGATTGCGGCAACGCATAGAATTTGCCTTTATGCACACGGCTTGGCACTAAATAGTCACGCGCACCTTCTGGCGTTGCTTTGGTAAGCATTGGGGTTTCAATATCAAGGAAACCATTATCATCCATAAAACGACGCACAAAGCTGGTGATTTTTGCACGGGTTTTCAAACGTTGTGCCATTTCTGGACGACGTAAATCTAAATAACGATATTTTAAACGTTGTTCTTCGGTGTTATTTTGGTTGAAGTCTAATGGTAAAACGTCAGAAGCATTGTAGATGCGTAATTCTTTCGCTAATACTTCTACTTCGCCTGTCGCCATATTTTTATTAACTTGATTATCAGGACGCGCGATTACTTCACCTTTAATTTGAATACAAAATTCATTACGTAAGCCTGAAGCTGCAGTTAATGCTTCTTGATATTTCGGGTCAAAACAAACTTGTACAACACCATCGCGATCACGCATATCAATAAAAATTAAACCACCTAAATCGCGACGACGGTGAACCCAACCGTTTAATGTTACCTCTTGTCCAATATGGTTGCGGTTTAATGCACCGCAATAATGTGTACGCATCATTTCTATATTCCTTTCATTTTTCTAAAAATGGATAATTAACGCGTTGATTATACGGAAAAAGACGGGGCATTTAAATTGAAAAGCGAAATTTATTTGATCCTTTAAAAACTTTCACTAAAATGACCGTAGTTTTTTGCATTTTATCTAAATAAATGCTCTCTCAAGACAACAACAGAATTCAATCATGATGAAAGATACAATTTTTGCCGCCCCGATCGAAAAACTGGGCGATTTTACTTTTGATGAAAGCGTGGCGGAAGTTTTCCCCGATATGATTCAACGCTCGATTCCTGGCTACTCCAACATTATCACGGCGATTGGTATGTTGGCTGAACGTTTTGTGACGGCTAACAGCCAAGTCTATGATTTAGGCTGTTCACGCGGTGCAGCAGCCCTTTCTATGCGACGTAATATTAAACAACCGAATGTGAAAATTATCGGTGTCGATAATTCTTTGCCGATGGTGGAACGCTGCCGTCAGCACGTTGCGGCTTATCATAGTGATGTGCCCGTAGAAATTCTTTGCGATGATATTCGTCAAATTGAAATTAAGAACGCCTCAATGGTTGTACTCAACTTCACATTGCAATTTTTACCACCAGAAGATCGTGTAGCCTTGCTCACAAAAATCTATCACGGTTTAAACCCAAACGGTGTGTTAGTGCTCTCTGAAAAGTTCCGTTTTGAAGATGAAAAAGTGAACGAG
>CABQSN010000019.1:0-17175 GCA_902466845.1 uncultured Haemophilus sp. | reverse complement strand
TACAGGTAATACAAGCAATTTTCGGGTTCGCAATAAATAAATCTTTACCGGTATTGTCTTGAATTTTTTCGATAAGATAAGGATCAATTAAGAAACCACCATTATCAAATACTGCATAAGCACGAGCCATTTCAAGCGGTGTAAAAGAGGCAGCACCTAATGCAAGCGCCTCACTGGCAAAATATTGATCGCGTTTGAATCCAAAACGTTGTAAGAAATCAGCAGTAAAATCAATGCCGGCAGTTTGTAATGCTCTGATCGCAATCATGTTTTTAGATTGACCTAAACCTACACGTAAACGCATTGGGCCGTCATAACGATCAGGTGAGTTTTTCGGTTGCCACAGAGGTTGCCCTGGTTTTTGAATAGAGATAGGACTATCTTGCAATACGCTTGAAAGCGTTAAACCTTTTTCTAATGCAGCGGCATAGATAAATGGTTTAATCGAAGAACCTACTTGCACTAAAGATTGCGTTGCACGGTTAAATTTACTTTGTTCGTAACTGAACCCTCCCACCATGGCTTCAATGGCTCCATTATCAGAGTTTAATGAAACTAGTGCAGAGTTAGCCGCTGGAATTTGACCTAAAATCCATTCACCGTTATCACGTTTGCGAATCCAAATTTGTTCGCCTACTTTAACCGGTGATTTACCAGCCCAACGCATTGCGTTAGAAGAAAGCGTCATCGTTTCATTATTCGCTAAGAGCAATTCTGCCCCATTTTTACCCAATGCGGTTACTGCTGCTGGAATGAATGGTTCTGAATCAGGTAATTTTTTCAAGAAAGCGACAATGCGTTCATTATCCCATGGGGCTTCACCTTTTTTCCAAAGTGGTGCACCGCCACGCCAGCCATGACGCATATCATAATCGATCAGGTTATTACGTACGGCTTTTTGAGCTTCCGCTTGATCTTTTGAAAGTACTGTCGTGAAGACTTTATAACCTTTGGTGTAAGCATCTTCTTCACCAAAACGTTTTACCATTTCTTGACGAACCATTTCAGTCACATAGTCTGCACGAAACTCAAATTTAGCACCGTGATAGCTTGCTACAATTGGTTCTTTAATCGCTGCATCATATTCTGCTTTGGTGATCTTGTTTTCATCCAACATTCGGCTTAAAACCACATTTCGACGTTCTTCCGCACGTTTTGGCGAATATAGTGGATTCATGGTAGAAGGCGCTTTTGGCAAGCCAGCAATGATCGCCATTTCAGAAAGTGTTAATTCATCTAAGTTTTTACCAAAGTAGGTTTGTGCAGCAGCTGCAACGCCATAAGAACGATACCCTAAGAAAATTTTATTCAAATAAAGTTCTAAGATTTCTTGTTTGCTTAAGGCATTTTCAATTTCAATGGCTAATACTGCTTCGCGAGCTTTACGAATGATGGTTTTCTCTGGGGTTAAGAAGAAGTTGCGTGCAAGCTGTTGTGTAATGGTACTAGCCCCTTGAGATGCACCACCATTGTTGACAGCAACAAAAATCGCACGAGCAATACCGATAGGGTCTAAACCGTGATGGTCATAAAAACGGCTATCTTCCGTCGCTAAGAAAGCATCTTGCAGACGCTGAGGCACATTTTCTAATTTCACTGGAATACGGCGTTGTTCACCGACTTCACCGATCAATTTGCCATCAGCGGTATAAATTTGCATCGGTTGTTGTAACTCGACGGTTTTTAGGCTTTCTACCGATGGTAAGGAGGATTTTAAGTGAAAATACAGTACACCACCGGCGACTAACCCCAGTATACATATCGTAAATAGGGTACTTAATATTAATTTTGCGATCCGCATCGTAAAATTCTCTCTGGTTTAATGAATATTCAAAAAATCAAAATTATGATTTTGTCTGCTAAGTATAAAAGATTAATCCCTTAAAGAATAGGAAAGAATATGGGAATTGCTCATAGAAAGCAGCGAAAACAACAAATTGGTGTGAGTAAACAACAAGATAACCTCTATTTTGTTTGGCTAGATGAATTCAACAAAGTTCAATCTATTTGCTTGAATGGACAACAAAAGGACATTTTTTCCCAGTTATTACCTCATTTACCGCAAAAAACAAACCAATGTTGTTTTATCGGTGCTATTTCACCCCATTTAACTTGGTCTAAAACGCTTATTTTACCGCAAACACTCAATGCTCAGGAGTGTGAACAACAATGTCGTTTCATTTTGCAAAAAGAATTACCGATTCCGTTGGATGAATTATGGTTTGATTATCTGACCACGCCATTAAAACAAGGTTTTCGTTTGGATATCACGGCGATTCGACAAGAAAGCGCCAATGCAGAATTAGCAAAATATTTACCGTTAAAATTAACCGCACTTGATTTACTGAATCACAGTATTTTACGTGCATTTTATGCCATTTTAGGTCAAGAGCCGATTAACACTTTATTTTTATATCAAGATCAACAAGGTTGTCTCGCCGTTTGTGAACGCTTACAACAACGACAAGTTTTGCAATCTCAAAGTGATTTATCCGAACTTTATCAACAATTTATCCAGCGTTTTCCTGAAACGATAGAACAGATTTATGTGTATCAAACGCCCGATATATTAAATTCACACACAATCGAATTACTGTCTCAGGATTGGTTGCGAATCGAAACGGATTTACCTTTTATCGCTTTAGGTAATGCACTTTGGCAAACCGATTTAAAGCTAGTGGATTTATCCTCAAAAACGACTGCACTTTTGCCTTCAACTAATCGGGAGAGTGGTGATGTTAAGCCTTAATTTATTGCCTTGGCGCTTAGAACAACATCAAAAGGCTTTTCAGCGCTTTATATGGCAAGGTTTAATTTGGCTAGCTTGCTCAGTTCTGATTGTTTTTGGCTTGAGTTATTTTAATGAACAGCAAGCGCAAACCTTAAATCAGACAAAAGAAAAACTGACACAAATCACCAATCAAGTTCATCAGAAACGCATTCAAGTTCAGCAACTACAAAGTAACCTGAAAGAAATGAATGAGCTGACAGAAATGGATACAGAATATGTGTATCGGATGCTTAACTTATTAAGTGAGTTACCATTACAACAAGGTGAGTTAGATGAATTTACGCTCAATGCGAAGCAAGTTGTCCTTTCTGGCATGACGGAAAATCAACAAGAATTTGAAGCGATACATCAATTTCTTAAACATCATTTTACAGAGGTTAATTTGACCAAGTTTCAACCAGTGCAACAACAGTTATTCTTTCAATTTGATATTCAGTTATTGGAGTCTGAGCAATGAAGAATCTTATCGATGAGATTGTTCAAAAAACTGCACAAGGTTGGTTGGGGAAATGGCTTCGATTATCTCAAATGGTGCATGCTATCTTTTGGTTGAGTGCACTAAGTGCGGTCATTTTTTTACCTGTTTTTCGTTACGTTGAAAAGAGTAATGAACGACATCGACTTAACGCAGAATTGAGTTCGCAGCAGCAAGAGTGGGATAAACAGGAAAAGATTTTACAAACTTTAAGGCAAAAGTCAGACAGCCGACAACTTTCTCCAGAATTGGCTAATTCTGTGTTGCCGATCAATCAGCATATTCAGGCGTTGTTAAATGGGCGACTTCGAGCGTTGGATTTACGCTGGGATTTTTCTCAACATACTTTGTTGCATTTGTCATTGCAAGGCTATTTTGTCGATTTACAGCAATTTTTGACCGCATTTTTAAATGATGTTCCTACACTTTCTTTAACTCAATTAAACATTGAGAAATTAGATGAAGAGGAAAATGCTTCTATTACATGTGAGTTAATTTTCCAATTGAATAAGGACAAGTAATGAAAAAGCTCTTTTTAATCTTGATAGCGACTTTTTCTGTATCCGTATTTTCGCAAGATCCTTTTGATCGTAAACAAAGAGAACAAACCGAATATCCAAAAGAGGGGCTCACCCTACCGCCGGTGTCGGCTTGCGTGTATTCGGAGCCGAGACTGGCGGAGGAACGCCCATTGGCTCAGCTACATATTGTGGGAGTCGTGCAATATGGTAAACAGGCAGAAGTGTTATTTAATGATAATGAGCATATTCTGTCTGTTCAAGTCGGGCAGAGGATTGGAAAAGAAGGTTATTTAATCGAAAAAGTGAGTAAAAACAGCGTGACGCTTCAAAGTTATAAACCAGGGCAATGTGAACAAACGACCTCAATCATAATGAGATTTTAAAATGATAAAGCAGAAAATAAAAACAAAGTGCGGTCAGTTTTTAATGTGTTTTTTGATCCTATGGACAACTTACTCAGCGGCAGAGAATCGCGTATTTTCACTTCGCTTAAAACAAGCTCCCATAGTAGCGACACTCCAACAACTTGCCCTTGAGCAAAATGCCAATTTAATGATTGATGATGAGCTAGAAGGAACGCTTTCATTGCAATTAGATAACGTGGATTTTGATCGTTTATTGCGTTCTGTGGCAAAAATCAAAGGGCTCTCTTTTTATCAAGAAAATAATATTTATTATTTGGGTAAGCCTTCTCAACATGAACAATATGCAGAGAAAATGACAGAACCTGTGGCAATTAGCGGAGAAAGTTTGCCTAGTGAAACACCACTTGTGAGTACAACGGTTAAACTGCATTTTGCGAAGGCCTCTGATGTGATGAAATCTTTAACAACAGGGAGCGGTTCTTTGCTTTCACCTAGCGGCACAATTACCTTTGATGACCGAAGCAATGTGTTACTGATTCAGGATGATGCACGTTCACTCAAAAATATTAAAAAATTGATTGCAGATCTGGATAAACCCATTGAACAAATCGTGATTGAAGCACGTATTGTGACGATTACTGATGAAAGCCTAAAAGAATTAGGTGTGCGTTGGGGCATTTTTAATCCTACTGAGGCAGCCCATCGAGTGGGTGGCAGTTTAGATGCGAATGGGTTTAGCAATATCAGTAATAATTTAAACGTGAATTTTGCGACAACGGTCACGCCAGCTGGCTCATTAGCTCTTCAAGTAGCTAAAATTAATGGTCGATTATTAGACCTAGAATTGACCGCACTTGAACGTGAAAATAACGTAGAAATTATTGCAAGCCCTCGCTTACTTACTACCAACAAGAAAAGCGCAAGCATCAAACAAGGGACAGAAATTCCTTATGTGGTGACGAATGGGAAAAATGATACACAGTCAGTGGAGTTTCGCGAGGCTGTCTTAGGATTAGAAGTCACGCCGCATATTTCGAAGGATAATAATATTCTATTGGATTTATTAGTGAGTCAAAATTCCCCGGGAAATCGCGTGGCTTACGGGCAAAATGAAGTGGTATCTATTGATAAACAAGAAATTAATACGCAAGTGTTTGCCAAAGATGGGGAAACGATTGTATTGGGTGGTGTATTCCACGATACGATCACGAAAGGTGTCGATAAAGTACCATTATTGGGCGATATTCCAGGTATTAAGCACTTATTTAGTAAGGAAAGTGAACGTCATCAAAAGCGAGAGCTTGTGATTTTTGTGACACCTCATATTTTAAAACAAGGTGAAAGAATGGAAATGGCTAAGAAAGAAAAGCATTTTAAGCAAGCAGAAAAAGAAAAAAAATAAAGTGCGGTCAATTTCTCTTATGTTTTCCCATTTTTTTCAGTTTAGCTGTGTGCATTGCAAGCGAGCTATTCATATTGGTCGAAATGGATTGTGCAGTCGATGTCAGAAGCAAATTAAAACTTTCCCTTATTGTGGGCGATGTGGTTCACCCTTGCAGCATTATGCAATGGGCTGTGGACATTGTTTGAAAAATGAACCTGCTTGGGATCGCATTGTGATCATTGGGCATTACCTCGAACCGCTTTCTTCACTTATTCATCGTTTTAAATTCCAAAAACAGTTTTGGTTAGATCGGAGTTTATCGCGTTTGCTTTATCTTGCGGTGCGAGAGGCGAGACGAACACATGGACTCTCTCTGCCACAGGCGATTATTCCAGTACCGTTATATCATTTTCGACAGTGGCAACGGGGCTATAATCAGGCTGATTTATTGGCTAATTGGTTAAGTCGTTGGTGTGATGTGCCTAACTGTCATCATGTGGTGAAACGGATTAAACATACCCATACTCAGCGAGGTTTAACGGCGAAAGATCGACGACAAAACCTTAGAAATGCTTTTGCAGTGAATACCAAAAAGCCTTTTCCTTATGAACGCGTTGCTTTGGTGGATGATGTGATTACAACCGGCTCAACGTTGGCAGAGATAGCCAAACAACTTCGAAAATTAGGTGTAAAAGAAATTCAAGTATGGGGTTTAGCGAGAGCCTAAATTTTTAAAGATAGGATTTATCTATATCTATAAAAATAGGAATAAATGTAGAAAAAATTGCCGTATAGGAGTATCATTTCCGATATATTACATCAAGTATTAGGACTTTATTTATGGAACAAATTTTTATTTCAGATGCTGCACAAGCACATTTTCGGAAACTTTTAGATACACAAGAAGAAGGTACAAATATTCGTATTTTTGTCGTGAATCCGGGTACGCCAGGAGCAGAATGTGGCGTGTCCTATTGCCCGCCAAATTCAGTTGAAGCGACTGATACTGAAATGAAATACGATACTTTTTCAGCATTTGTGGATGAAATTAGTTTACCGTTTTTAGAAGATGCGGAAATTGATTATGTAACAGAAGAGCTTGGGGCTCAGCTTACTTTAAAAGCACCTAACGCAAAAATGCGTAAAGTTGCAGATGATGCGCTTTTAATTGAGCGCGTAGAGTACGTGATCCAAACACAAATTAACCCACAATTAGCCAGCCATGGCGGTAAAATCACGTTAATTGAAATTACTGATGATGGTTATGCTGTTCTACAATTTGGTGGTGGCTGTAATGGTTGCTCGATGGTTGATGTAACCTTAAAAGATGGGGTAGAGAAACAGTTAGTTTCGCTCTTCCCAAATGAATTAAAAGGTGCAAGAGACGTAACCGAACACCAACGTGGTGAACATTCTTATTATTAGTAATCGAAGATAAAAAAGGGCGAATTATTCGCCCTTTTATTTTTTAAGCAGAAGATAATTTCTGTAGTAACCGATCCATGGCTCGATATCCTAGCGCTTCTGCTAAATGAGGTTGTTGTATCTCTTTTTCGCCATTTAAATCAGCAATTGTGCGTGAGACTTTTAAAATCCGATGATAGGCTCTTACTGAAAGTCCAAGCTTATTCAGTGCATTCTCAAGGAATAATGCATCTTTATCTTGTAATTTACAGTCCCGTTCAATTTCTTTGCTTGAAAGATACGCATTGATTTTACCGGCTCGAGCAAGCTGGATTTCCCTTACTTTTAAGACTTTTTCTCGTACTTGTTGGCTTGTCTCACCTCTATCCCCTGTATTCTGTAAGCTACCTTGTGGCAGAAGAGGTACTTCAATAGATAAATCAAAGCGATCTAAAAATGGCCCTGAAAGTCGGTTTAAATAACGCATCACTTGCTGTGGCGAGGTGCGATTATGTGTTCCAGTGTAATGCCCGGTTGGACTTGGATTCATCGCGGCAACGAGTTGAAAGCGAGCGGGGAATTGGATTTTTGCATTGGCACGCGAAATAATAATTTCTCCACTTTCTAATGGCTGGCGAAGTGCATCAAGCACTTTACGCTCAAACTCAGGCAATTCATCAAGAAAAAGTACGCCGTTATGTGCGAGCGATATTTCGCCTGGTTTTGGAATGGTTCCCCCACCTACTAAGGCCGGTAATGAGGCACTATGATGTGGCGCTCGAAACGGACGTTGTTTCCAGTTATGAAAATTTAATTCATTTTGTACTAAGCTTGTAACCGAAGCGGTTTCAATGGCTTCTAAATCGGTCATTTCAGGGAGCAATGCAGTGAGACGACTTGCTAACATGGTTTTACCTGTCCCAGGTGGCCCTAAAAAGAGCAGGTTGTGCTGGCCTGCGGCAGCTATCATTAGTGCTCGTTTAGCATGTTGCTGACCAATAATATCGGTCAAATCTAAGTGATTTTTAGCTGAAAATCCGACCGCACTTTCTTGTGCGAGTAATGAGGCCAAAGGTAATTTTTCTTGATTATTTAAGAATTGCACGACTTCCAAAAGGTTTTTAGCGAAATAAGTCTCTTGCTCTGAGACAAGTGAAGCTTCATTGGCATTTTGATAAGCGATAATGGGGGATCGTTTCGCTTTTTGTGCCGCTAAAATGGCGGGAATCACGCCGTGTACGCCACGTAATTCACCCGTTAATGCGAGCTCGCCAACGAATTCAAACTGTTTTAAACGACTGCCATCAAGTTGATCTGATGCAGCTAAAATACCGATTGCAATAGGTAAATCAAATCGTCCCCCTTCTTTGGGTAAATCGGCCGGTGCAAGATTGACGGTGATGCGTTTAGCAGGATATTTGAACTGGGCATTCATTAATGCACTTCTGACACGATCTTGCGCTTCTTTTACGGTTTTTTCGGGTAGACCAACTAAGGTAAATCCAGGCTTTCCGTTACTTAAGTGCACCTCAATGGTAACAAGAGGGGCTTGTACACCCATTGATGCACGGCTATAAACAATGGCAAGAGACATTCAGATTCCTTAAAGTGCGGTGAACAATAATCAGATTTTCGCACTATAAAAAAAGCACAGAATGAAATCATACATTCTGTACTTTTTTTGCGATCGAGATCGCAGAAATCATTTTTTTCTTGATAAAAAGCTACACAAAAAGTAGCGCAAACCAACTATCTAATTTGGCAGCCAATTTATCAATGCCAATTTTGTTTTGTGCAGAAAAGGCCTCAACTTGAATATCACCTTGGAAGGGTAAAATCGCTTCACGTACCATTTTGACCTGTTTGCTACGCGCACTTTGACTGAGTTTATCCGCTTTAGTTAAAAGTAACATAACCGGTAAGTCAGCAGAAACAGCCCATTCAATCATTTGTTGGTCGAGATCTTTTAAAGGATGGCGAATATCCATTAAAACAACAAGTCCGCCTAAACATTCGCGTTTTTGCAAATATTCCCCGAGGGATTTTTGCCATTCAATTTTCATTTTCTCAGGAACAGCAGCATAGCCATAGCCAGGTAAATCCACTAGTTTACAATTCGGCTCTACCTCAAAAAGGTTGATGAGCTGCGTACGACCAGGTGTTTTAGAAGTTCTGGCTAAGCTTTTTTGATTGGTTAATGCATTAAGTGCGGTTGATTTTCCTGCATTTGAGCGTCCCGCAAAAGCAATTTCAATTCCAGTATCTTCTGGGATGGAACGAATATTTGGGGCGCTCGTAAGAAAATGCGTTTTATGATAATTCAGTTTAATTTCAGACATAATGGTTCCTTTCATCAATTGACCCTAGCATATCACAAATAGAAAAATTGCTGAAATTATGAGAGAATGCGTGCTTTGTGTGATTTAAAGCCTCTTTAATTATATTAATAACTATGGAATCTCAAGAGAATCAATATCGCTGGCCAAAAGCGGAAGCCGTTTATCCCGATAGACCTGGGCGTTCTTATGTGCTTAAGCGCCTACGTTATCGTCTTCGCGCTTTTTCACACCGTGGATTAATTGCTCAATTTGAGCAATTTATTAATCAGCATCCTTTTCTTGTGAAATTATTAAATGAACATGCAGATTATAGTTATCCGCTTGTTTATCGTTTTTTAGATAAACGTTTTAATAGCAAACAGCGTTTCCAAGCTATCTGCGATAATCTACGTTTTTTACCTGAAAAATTGACCGCACTTTCAACACCCATTTATAAAACGCCATTAAGTTTTGGGGTGGTAATTCCTGATTTTGAAATGACATTGTCGATGACCACACACCAACCAATGGAAGGCTATTGGGTATTGGAGTTATGGCATAAACCACGTAATGAATTAGTGTATTTACCCACTTTTGCCAAACTTGGCGAGTCATTGCTTATTTCTGTAGTGCAGGGGCCCAATTTTGAAGGTTCTAAAGAGATGGTCAAGCAACTCACAAAAACTTGTTATGGTTTGCGCCCCGCTTATTTGATGGTGGAAACGATGAAAGCATTGACGAAAGCGTTGGATTTTAAGACGTTATTGGGCATTCCACAAAAATATCAAAATAAATCGCGTTTTATTCAAAGTTCACATTATGTCGTAGATTATGATGCGATTTTTGCTGAATCAGGTGGACAGTTGAAAGATTATTGGGAATTGCCTTTAGAAATAGATAGAAATCTTGATGATGTGCCGAGTAAAAAGCGCTCCATGTATCGCAAGCGTTATGCGATGCTAGATGATTTGGCTAAATTAATCGAAGAAAAGTTAGGATTGTAAAAGTAAAAAGTGCGGTGAATTTTGACCGCACTTTTTGTTTTATAAGACTTTCAAACAAGCCACAAAATGGCTGTTGTTTTGGCTGGTGAAAGGTGGTTTTTGTTTCGCACAATTTTCATCGGCTTTTAGGCAGCGAGTACGGAACACGCAACCAGACGGCGGATCAATTGGCGAAGGCAAATCACCTTCAAGTAATTCGATGGATTTATTGCGTTCCAATTTTGGATCGGGAATCGGAACTGCAGACATTAAGGCTTTGGTATAAGGATGTTTGGTATTGTTATATACCTCCTCATCACTGCCTAATTCCATGGCATTGCCTAAATACATCACCAACACACGGTCAGAAATGTGTTTTACCACCGCCAAATCATGAGCGATGAAAATTAAGGAAAGCCCCATTTCTTTTTGCAGGGATTTCAATAGATTCACCACCTGTGCCTGAATCGATACATCTAACGCAGAAACGGGTTCATCACAAATGATCATTTTCGGCTCAATGATTAACGCGCGAGCAATACCGATACGCTGACATTGGCCACCAGAAAACTCATGCGGATAGCGGTTAATCAAGTTCGGTAAAAGCCCAACTTTCAACATCATTGCTTGTACTTTTTCTTTCACTTCAACAGCACTTAAGTGAGGCTGGTAGATTTTTAATGGCTCAGCAATGATTTCGCCAATGTTCATGCGAGGATTGAGAGAGGCGAGTGGATCTTGGAAAATCATTTGAATATCTTTACGCGTTTCTTTCCATTGTTTCGCTGATTGTTTTCGTAAATTTTTACCAAGCCACAAGATTTCCCCTTCGCTCGCTTCGACTAAACCGATAATAGCGCGTGCAAGTGTGGATTTACCACAACCGGATTCACCCACTACACCGAGAGTTTCACCTGCGTAAAGTTTAAAAGACACATCCTTCACTGCTTTTAAGGTTTGCGGTTTGGCGAAGAAAAGGGATTTCTCATTTTTAATTTTAAAACTAACGCCTAAGTGATTGACTTCAAGGAGTAATTCTTTGTTGTTTGAGACTGTCATAGGTTAAATTTCTCCGCGGGTAACCAACAATTGCGTAATTGACCATGATTAAATGTAGTCAGTTTTGGCGCAGTTTGGCATTGTTCGGTAGCAAATTGGCAACGAGGTGAGAATGGACAACCTTTTGGCAAATGCAATAAATTCGGTGGATTGCCAGGAATGGTGACCAAGTGTTCTTCATTGCTGTCTAAGCGAGGAATCGCATCCATTAAGCCAATGGAATAAGGATGAGTCGGATGATAGAAAATTTGTTCCGCTGTGCCGTATTCCATGGTTCGTCCAGCATACATCACCATGACTTGATCGCAAATACCTGCTACCACACCAAGATCATGGGTAATCATAATAATTGCGGTATTAAATTCACGTTTTAACTCATTTAATAAAGTCATGATTTGCGCTTGAACGGTCACATCTAAAGCGGTGGTGGGCTCATCGGCAATAAGTAGTTTTGGACGGCATAATAAGGCCATCGCAATCATCACGCGTTGACGCATACCGCCTGAAAATTCGTGCGGATACATGCCCATACGTTTTTTTGCTTCCGGCATTTTAACGGCATCTAACATTTTCACGGATTCGGCAAAGGCAGTTTGTTTATCATAACCTTTATGCAATTGCAGCACTTCCATGAGTTGTTCACCGATTTTCATGTAAGGATTTAGCGACGTCATTGGATCTTGGAAAATCATGGAAATTTGCTCGGCGCGGATTTTATTCAATTCAGCATTCGGTAAATTAACTAATTCTTTCCCTTGAAAAATGGCTGAACCTTCCACTTCACCGTTGGCTGCTAATAAACCCATTAAAGCAAAGGCCGTTTGTGACTTGCCTGAACCACTTTCACCTACAATACCGAGCGTGCTCCCCGCATTGAGCGTGAAGTTTAAGTCATTTACTGCTGTGACAACGCCATCAGGTGTTTTGAAGCGAACGTAGAGATTTTTTACATCTAATAAAGGATTCATGATTCGCTCCTATCTATCTTTCGGATCGAGTGCATCACGCAACCCGTCACCGATAAAGTTAAAACAAAATAGGGTAAGGCAAAGGAAAAATGCCGGGAAAATTAATAACCAAGGCGACACTTCCATTTGCGCAGCCCCATCACTTAATAGCGCGCCCCAACTGCTCATCGGTTCTTGTGTACCTAATCCTAAGAAGCTTAAGAATGATTCAAATAGGATGAGTCCAGGTACTTCAAGTGAGGCATACACTGCTACTAAGCCTAATACATTCGGAATAATGTGTTTCAAAATGATTTGGCGACGAGGTACGCCACAAACGATGGCGGCTTCGACGAATTCTTTATTTTTTAGGCTGAGCGTTTGTCCACGCACGATACGTGCAAGACCAAGCCAAGCAATGGCTCCGATTGCGATAAAAATTAAGAAAATGTTTTGGCCAAAAAGCGTCACCAACAAAATGACGAAAAACATAAATGGAAATGAGCTGAGAATCTCTAAAAAGCGCATCATCAACATATCTGTTTTACCGCCTACATAACCGGAAATAGCCCCATAAATTGTGCCGATAGTCACGGAAATGAAAGCACCAGCAATACCTACCAATAAGGAAATACGTCCACCGATAGCAGTACGTACCAATAAGTCGCGACCCGAGGCATCGGTACCGAAGAAGTGATAGCCTTCCATTGTTGGTGCGGCGCTCATCATATTCCAATCGGTATCTTCATAGGTAAATGGGAAGAACCAAGGCGCTACGGTGATAAATATAATAATAAACGCCAAAATAATCAGACTGGCAACGGCTGCTTTGTTGCGGAAAAAACGGCGTTTCGCATCTTGCCAGAGACTGCGGCCTTCCAGTTGCATTTCTTCAATACGGTCAGCCACTTGTTCCACAAAATCCGCATTTTTCTGATTAATCGGCTGAGTACGATAATCTGTCATAACTTGTCCTTAATAACGAATTTTTGGATCGATGATGGCGTATAAAATATCCACAATCGCATTAAATAAAATGGTTAATGTGCCTACTAAGATAGTGAGGCTCAAAACTAAAGAATAATCACGGTTCAATGCGCCGTTTACAAATAATAACCCCATGCCAGGTAAACCAAATACGCTTTCGATGACCATTGAGCCAGTAATAATCCCTACGAAAGCAGGGCCTAAATAGGTAATCACAGGTAAAAGGGCAGGGCGCAAAGCATGTTTTAAAATGATTCTCGAAGTAGAAAGTCCTTTAGCTTTGGCGGTACGAATAAAGTTGGAGTGCAGAACTTCAATCATCGAGCCACGCATGATACGCGCAATCCCTGCAACATAAGCGATAGTTAAGGAGGCTACAGGTAAAATAATGTACATTGCTGAACCGCCGTTCCAACCACCAGCTGGTAGCCACCCTAAATAAATGGCGAAAATCAGCACCAAGACTGGTGCGAAGACAAAGCTTGGCATTATGACCCCAAGCATCGAGAAACTCATCAAAATATAATCCCAACGGCTATTTTGATTGAGCGCAGCGAGCGTACCCGCGGTTACCCCTAATACGACAGCAAAGGCGAAGGCCACCATTCCCAATTTTATTGAAACAGGGAAAGCTGACGCGATTAAATCATTGACTGATTGGTCTTTATATTTAAAAGAGGGACCAAAATCGCCTTTGGAAAGATTTTCTAAATAAAGGAAATATTGTTTATATAATGGTTCATTTAAATGATACTTCGCTTCGATATTAGCCATGACTTCTGGTGGATAAGCGCGTTCAGAAGTGAACGGGCTGCCAGGGGCGAGACGCATCAAAAAGAAAGAAAAAGTAATCAAAATAAACAGCGTTGGCAAGGCTTCCAACAGCCGTTTAAAAATAAACTTGAGCATAACAACTCCAACCAAAATGGGCGAAAAGTGCGGTCAAAAAACACGATAATTTTTAACCGCACTTAAATACGAACAACGAATTAATGTTTAATAATATAAAGGTTGCGTAAGTAAATGTGATCTTGTGGATCTTTGCCTGAATAACCTTTTACGTAAGGTTTCACTAAGCGTGGATTCACATAGTTAAAGATTGGTACGATACCGTAATCTTTTGCAAGAATTTCTTCGGCTTTCGCATAAGCTTTCGCACGACCTTCTGCATCAGTTGCTGCGTAAGATTCTGCAATCGCTTTATCATATTCTGGGTTCGCGTATTTCGCGGTATTATTACTCGAATTAGATAAGAAATAGTTGCCGAATGTTGTTGCTTGGTTGTAATCCGCATTCCATCCTGCACGTGCCGCATCGTAATGACCTGCACGACGGCTATCAATGTAAGTTTTCCACTCTTGGTTTTCTAATTTCACATCAATCAAACCTTTGGTGTTCGCTTTCCACATAGATGCTGCAGCAATGGCCACTTTTTTGTGGTTTTCATTAGTATTGTAAAGAATGGTGAATTTCAACGGATTCGCTTTGCTGTAACCAGCTTCTTCTAAGAGTTTAATGGCTTCTTCATTACGTTGTGCCATCGGTTCTTTTGAATAAGCAGGTTGTTGAATGAGATGACCTTCTTCGATGTAAGTTGGGGTAAACACATAGGTTGGTGTTTGACCTTGGCCCAATACTTTATCGGTGATCACATTACGATCAAGGGATAAGTTCAAGGCTTTGCGAATATTCACGTTATCAAAAGGTGCTTTCTTATTGTTTAACTCATAAGAATAAGTTGCTAGGGTACGAGTAATGTATACTTCGCCTGGCAATTCTTTTTGTAATTTAGCGAATTGTTCTGGCGGTAAACCATAACTGGTCATGTCTAAATCGCCCGCACGATAACGCGCTACATCGGTACTTGGGTTTTCAATCGCAAGGAATGTTGCACTGTTAATGACAGTCTCTTTATCGTTCCAGTAGAGAGGGTTGCGTTCAAATTCGATTTTTTCGTTAATAATGTGGTTTGCCAGTTTATAGGCACCGTTACCTACATAGTTTTCTTTTTTCACCCATGCATCACCCAATTTTTCGACTACTTTTTGTGGTAATGGCAATAAGGATTGATGAGTCGTTAAACTAACCGCATAAGGAACAGGATTGGTCGCATGAACTACAAAGGTATAATCATCTTTTGCTTCAACCCCTAATTCAGCTGGTTTTTTCTTACCGTCAATGATGTCTTGCGCATTTTCAACTTGTAAATAACTTAAGTAGCTCGCGTAAGGTGCGGCAGTTGCAGGATCCACTAAACGACGCCAAGCAAACACAAAATCGTGCGCGGTAACGGGATCACCGTTTGACCATTTAGCATCTTTACGCAAATGGAATGTCCAAGTTTTGAAGTCAGGTGTATTTTCCCAGCTTTCAGCCACACCTGGTTGAAGTTTACCTTCAGAGTCTGAGGTGACTAAGCCTTCAAGTAATTGATAAGCAACGTTAGATTCTGGCACACCTTCGGTTTTTTGTGGGTCAAAACTTTGTGGTTCTGCCCCGTTATTGATGACGATATGCTGTTTTTCATCTAATTGCGTTCCCTCAGGTACTATAACCGCTTGAGCAGAATAGGAAAGAGCAAGAGCGATTGCTGAGAAGAGTAGTTTGTGTTGCATTTGAGCCTCCTTGTCATTAGGCGATATTTTTATAAAGAGTCTTCCACTTATTAGCTCAAAAATTCATGTTTGTAAAGATTTGTAAGGTGATTATTTAAAGAAAAATAACGTTTTGTGATTTGTATCTAATAAATTACGAAAAAATTGTTAAAAGTGATGGTATGAGGGGGTAAATATAGAATGTATTGGTTTTCCCTATCGTAAATATTTTCATGGACGAATTACCCTTTTAAAGCTAATTATGCTATCGTAAGACAGTTGAATTCAAACAAATCCATTCAAGGAGAATATAATGACAACTCAGTTAGATTCACTTCGTAGTATGACCGTCGTTGTGGCTGATACTGGCGATATTGATGCCATTAAAAAATACCAACCGCAAGATGCAACAACAAACCCATCTTTAATTCTAAGTGCTTCAGCATTACCACAATATGCACCATTAATTGATGAAGCGATTGCTTATGCCAAAGCACAAAGTGCGGATAAAGCACAACAATTAATTGATGCAGAGGATAAATTAGCGGTAAACATCGGTTTAGAAATTTTAAAAATTGTCCCAGGACGTATTTCAACCGAAGTGGATGCGCGCCTTTCTTACGATACCCAAGCAACTGTTGAAAAAGCACGTAAACTTATCGCACTTTATAATGAGGCAGGCATTTCAAATGATCGTATTTTGATCAAAATTGCTTCAACATGGCAAGGTATTCGTGCGGCAGAAATTCTTGAAAAAGAAGGCATTAACTGTAACTTAACTTTATTATTCTCTGAAGCGCAAGCACGTGCGTGTGCTGAAGCGGGTGTCTATTTAATTTCACCATTCGTAGGTCGTATCTTAGACTGGTACAAAGCAAATACCGATAAAAAAGAATATGCTCCAGCAGAAGACCCAGGTGTCATTTCTGTAACCAAAATTTATAACTACTACAAAGAATACGGTTATAAAACAGTGGTAATGGGTGCAAGTTTCCGTAATGTCGGTGAAATTATTGAATTAGCAGGTTGTGATCGTTTAACTATCGCTCCCGCTTTACTCAAAGAATTACAAGAAAATTCAACCGCACTTGTACGTAAACTAGACTACAAAGGTGAAGTAAAAGCGAAACCTCAACCATTAACAGAAGCAGAATTCTACTGGCAACATAACAGCGATGCGATGGCTGTTGAGAAATTAGCAGAGGGAATTCGCAAATTTGCAGTTGACCAAGAGAAATTAGAAGCAATGCTTTCAGCAAAACTTTAATTTGATAGGGAAGAAAGTGCGGTTAAAAATGATCTGACCCCAAAAAGTTAGACTGTTATTTAAAGGATTGTTTTCGATAT
>CABQSN010000018.1:0-17637 GCA_902466845.1 uncultured Haemophilus sp. | reverse complement strand
AAACCAACTGCACCGCCTAAAGCCGCTTGTGAGTTAAACGCAC
The DNA here is from genome assembly GCA_902466845.1 of uncultured Haemophilus sp. Lineage (GTDB taxonomy): Bacteria > Pseudomonadota > Gammaproteobacteria > Enterobacterales > Pasteurellaceae > Haemophilus_D. The sequence goes on along the minus strand of CABQSN010000018.1, from coordinate 17,594 downwards.
TGTGAATAATTAATGCAATTGCAGCAGGCAATTTGTCGTAATTAACAATTAAGATAATAATTGAGGTCGCTACATAGCCAATTGCCATAAAAGGCACGATAACGGAAGAAGCTGTCGCAATACGTCTTACTCCACCTAAAATAATCATCGCAACCAACACTGTCACCACTGTTGCCGTAATAATAATGGGTACATTGAATGTGTCTTGCATCGCATGCGTAATTGCATTTATTTGAGGGAAGGTACCAATACCGAAAAAGGCCACCAATACCCCAAAGAGCGCAAACAATTTAGCTAGCCATTTAATACCAAGACCACGCTCAATATAATACATTGGTCCACCGGCCATAAAACCGTATTTATCTCGAACACGATATTTCACGGCAAGTAAGCATTCAGCGTATTTAGTTGCCATGCCTAATAATGCAACTAGCCACATCCAAAAAATCGCGCCAGGTCCACCCGCTTGTACTGCGGTCGCTACACCCACGATATTCCCTGTACCAATAGTTGCCGCTAATGCGGTACAAAGTGCAGCAAAAGAAGACACATCCCCTTTGCCTTTATTCGCACCACGAGCAAATAAATAACCCAAGGCACGAGGCAAATAACGAATTTGCAAAAAACCTAAGCGAAGGGTGAGATAAAGTCCGGTTCCGGACAAAAGAATAAGTAGGGGCGGTCCCCATATAAAGCTACTAATAGCCGATAAGATTGTCTGTAATGACATTGATGATTCCTCGTCGCTTAAAATACAAATAAACTCGACAAGGAGACAAGAAGAATCCCGATAGAAATATTTTTGATAATACGGATTGTCTTTTGCCCCTGTCCTTTTGCCTGAGCGTTTGGAAAACAATCGAAAAATCGACCGCTCTTTTGCGCCTTCGGCGTCCATTTACATCGATAAAATGCAATGGATCTCTCCAAGGGTTCGTCCAGTAACAGTCCCTGCAATCTTGCAATTGCGCCTGAAAGATTTTACCTCGTCGGCGTAGGGGCAATTCCCTACTCTCCAGCTACCTTCTTCCGAACTCACTTTTTACGTTTTATTTTTTATCGCAAAAAGTGTTGCGAATTTTAGCAAACTTAAAAAGCTAACTCAATGGATTGACAAAAAAAGCTTAGATAACAAGGTGAAAGCAAATAAAAACAAAGTACGGTCAAAAATTTTCTTATTTTTTTGACCGCACTTTCTTAAAAAAGAAAGGCAGGTAATTACCTGCCCTTATCTATTTTAATAATTATAAAATCTCTTTTGCTTTTGCCACCACGTTATCCACGGTGAAACCAAAGAGTTTGAATAATTGATCTGCAGGTGCTGATTCGCCGAAGCTATTCATACCCACTACGCGACCTTCAAAGCCAACGTATTTATACCAGAAGTCGGCAATGCCCGCTTCAATCGCAACACGTTTGGTTACCGCTGCAGGTAATACGCTTTCACGGTATGCGGCATCTTGTTTATCGAAACGGTTAGTGCTTGGCATAGAGACGACACGTACTTTTTTACCTTCAGCAGTCAATACATCTGCTGCTTTCACTGCTAATTCCACTTCAGAACCTGTCGCAATGAAGATTAACTCTGGTGTACCCTCACAGTCTTTTAACACATAAGCACCACGTTTAACTGCATCTAATTGTGCAGAAGTGCGGTCCATTTGTGCTAAGTTTTGACGGGTAAAGATCAACGCACTTGGGCCATCTTGACGCTCAACCGCTTGTTGCCATGCGATGGCTGATTCCACTTGGTCACATGGACGCCATGTTTCAAGATTTGGAATTAAGCGTAATGATGCGGTTTGCTCAACTGGTTGGTGAGTTGGACCATCTTCGCCTAAACCGATAGAGTCATGAGTATAAACGAATAAAGCACGTTGTTTCATTAATGCCGCCATACGCACCGCATTATGTGCATATTCGTAGAACATTAAGAAGGTTGCACCGTAAGGAATGAAACCGCCGTGTAAGGCAATGCCATTCATGATCGCTGACATACCAAACTCACGCACACCATAGTTGATATAGTTACCACCTACGTTTTCGTGTGCACGAATTGGTTTAGAACCACTCCATAACGTTAAGTTAGAGCTTGCTAAGTCTGCAGAGCCACCTAAGAATTCAGGTAATACGTGTGCATAAGCTTCAATAGCATTTTGTGATGCTTTACGACTTGCAATGCTTGCTGGGTTAGCTTGTAATTTTTCAATGAACGCTTTAGATTCAGCTGCCCAATTTGCTGGTAATTCACCGTTTACACGACGTGTAAATTCTGCAGCAAGTTCTGGATATGCTTTAGCATAAGCGGCAAATTTTTCTTCCCAAGATTTTTCTGCTGCAGCGCCTTTTTCTTTTGCAGACCATTCAGCATAGTACTCAGCCGGAATTTCAAATGGACCATATTCCCAGCCTAGTGCTTTACGGGTTAATGCGATTTCTTCATCACCTAATGGTGCACCGTGACAATCATGAGAACCTGATTTATTTGGTGAACCGAAGCCGATGATGGTTTTACAAATAATTAACGTCGGTTTTTCTTTTTCTGCTTGAGCAAGAATGGTTGCGGCACGAATTTGTTCTGCATCGTGACCATCTACATTACGGATTACTTGCCAGCCATAAGCTTCAAAACGTTCTGCCGTATCATCGCTGAACCAACCATCAACATGACCATCAATCGAAATGTTATTGTCATCGTAGAATGCGATTAATTTACCAAGACCTAATGTTCCCGCTAAAGAGCAAGCTTCGTGAGAAATCCCTTCCATTAAACAGCCATCGCCTAAGAACACATAAGTGTGGTGGTCTACGATTTCATGGCCTTCACGGTTAAATTGGCCTGCTAAGGTTTTCTCAGCAATCGCCATACCCACTGCATTGGTGATACCTTGGCCTAACGGACCCGTTGTGGTTTCAACACCTGGTGCATAACCATATTCTGGGTGGCCTGGGGTTTTAGAATGTAATTGACGGAATTGTTTTAAATCTTCGATAGAAAGATCATAGCCTGTTAAATGTAATAAGCTATAAATCAACATTGAACCGTGGCCGTTAGAAAGCACAAAACGGTCGCGATCAGCCCATTTAGGATTGTTTGGGTTGTGTTTTAAAAAATCGCGCCATAATACCTCAGCGATATCCGCCATTCCCATTGGTGCACCTGGGTGGCCTGATTTTGCTTTTTGTACTGCATCCATTGATAGCGCACGAATTGCGTTGGCGAGTTGTCTACGAGTTGCCATGTTTTTCTCCTATCTAAATAATTCTGACTATTCTAACCTATTTACTGATTGACTTGAGCAATATCTGCAATTTTATTTACCTTGATCAAATTCTACGACGACGTTGATGAAAACGCTGGCTACTCGATTTACCTTGCAAATTAACTACCGTTTTAGTTTCCACTGGTTTTCGATATGTTCGACGATAATGACTTAAAAAATAATGAATGGAACTGGCAAATAAAGCGCCTAATAAAAAGACCACCACAATTTCACCATATAAACGATGGAAGACTTGATTAATTTTGCTCTGCGTCGTTTGAGCATATTGAGCGTCAAATGTCACCCGCAAAAAACCACGAACGGCATTATTGGAAGCAGAGTAAATGGGCTCAACAATTTGCTGTGTTGAAAATTCACCTTCATTTTTATGTTCTAGACCAAGTTGCTCATGAAGATTGCCGGTATTGGTACTTTGTGCTAATTCCTTGCCGTTATAATCATAAATGGTCGCATCGAGCACAAAGTTTTCTTTGACTAAATTATCTAGATTTTCGACAAGTTGATCGGATTTCGCATTATTAGTTAATAAAACCGAAAATAAATTTGCCTGCTGACGAACCAAAATATGCGACAAATTTGCCACTTGATTCACACTTGAAAGCTGAGAACCAATCTTAAATTGTTTCACACCAAATAAAATCACGGCCATGGCACCGATACAAAGCAGCACGATGAGCCCAAACATCAGTGATTTTTGAAGTTTTTCTTTAATTAATTGCACGTTGTTTTTCCATTTTTTCGCCAAGATCGGCTAGAATAGATGAGTATTCACAATTTACAGGATTTTCTATGCAAATTCAAAACCTTGCAAGCATTACCCAAAAATATCCCCAATTCCCCACCGCACTTTCGTCTGATTTGCCTCATTCCGATGAAACATATGCGTTTATTTTATACGGTACAACCCTGAATTTAGCCAAATTACTCGAATTTCAACAAAAGTGCGGTCAATCTTTCCAGTGTTTTGATGCATGGAACATTGAAAAAAATACCGTTGTCCTTTTAAAAGGCAAATGGCTAGCCGATTTTATTGCCCATGCTCATGACCTGCAATTAGACATCGCTAAACTGGATTTTGATGCAAAATTATCAGAAAAAGGTTTATTGGTAATGGATATGGATTCTACGGCGATTCAAATTGAATGCATTGATGAAATCGCCAAACTGGCCGGCACAGGTGAATTAGTTTCTGCCATTACTGAAAGTGCCATGCGTGGCGAACTCGATTTTGAACAAAGTTTGCGTCGTCGTGTGGGTACGCTTAAAGGCGCGCCAGAAAGTATTTTGCAACAAGTACGTGAAAAATTGCCTTTAATGCCAGGCTTAATTGAAACCATTAAGACATTACAACAACATGGTTGGAAAACCGCCATTGCTTCTGGTGGCTTTACCTATTTCGCCGATTACTTAAAAAGTTTATTAAACCTCGATTTTGCGGCGTCTAATCAATTTGAAATTATTGATGGCACGCTGACTGGCAATGTAAAAGGTAGCGTAATCGATGCACAATACAAAGCGAATACCTTGCAAAAACTCGCTGAGGAATACAGTATTCCACGCAAAAACACCCTCGCCATTGGTGATGGCGCCAATGATTTGGCGATGATGAATGTCGCCGGATTAGGCGTGGCATTTCATGCGAAACCGAAGGTGCAACAACAAGCACAAATTGTGGTAAACTTTGCTGACTTAACCGCACTTTTATGTCTTTTAAGTGCAAATGATCGAATTTAATTGATTTTGGGAGAAAATTTATGCCATCTTTTGACATCGTATCTGAAATTACTATGCACGAAGTGCGTAATGCGGTTGAAAATGCAAACCGCGTATTAAGTACACGTTATGATTTCCGTGGTGTGGAAGCCGTCATTGAATTAAATGAAAAAAGCGAAACCGTGAAAGTGACCACCGAATCTGATTTCCAATTAGAGCAATTAATTGAAATCTTAATTGGTGCGTTTGTAAAACGTGGCATTGAGCATAGCTCATTGGATATTCCAACAGAAAGTGAACACCACGGTAAACTTTACACCAAAGAAATCAAATTAAAACAAGGGATTGAACCAGAGATGGCGAAGAAAATCACTAAATTAGTGAAAGATTCAAAAATCAAAGTTCAAACTCAAATTCAAGGTGAACAAGTACGCGTAACCGGTAAATCCCGTGATGATTTACAAGCTGTTATTCAATTGGTGAAAGGCGCTGAATTAGGCCAACCATTCCAATTTAATAACTTTAGAGATTAATTTAATGAATAAATATCTGTGGGTATTTTTGGCTGCCATTCCACTATGTTCGTTCGCAAATGAGAATGCCATGAATCTCGGTGAGAGCGTCATTGATGTTGTAAAATGTGAAAGCACCAAAGGAGAAAAACTTTGGGTCGCACTAAATAATCTAAAAACATTCACTTATATGAAAAATGATGCGAATGTGGCTCATCAAACGATAGATAATGCTTACTTACAAGCTTATGCCACAGAAGCGACGCTTTTCCTTCCACCAACAGAAAATAATCAGTTGTGGACGATAATAAAAGAAAGAGCAGTAGATAAGACGAGCATCAGTCAAGTTACTATCGATTTGTGTGATGAGAAAGGTAAGCTAATTTCTCATGCTGCTTGCAAACGAAATGACGAGACTTTTTCATTATTAATGGGATCGAGTTTCGATATAAAAGAGCCTACCGATAAAATCCTTGAATTAATGGATCCACTTCCACAATAAAACTAAAGAGCGGTCAAAAACACAACATTTTTTGGCCGCTCTTTTTATTTGCGCTAATTAAGCTAATCTCGCTTTTGCTTCTGCGATCGCTTCTGCAACACGAAGTGGTGAAACCCCACCTTTTGCACAACGTTTATCTAAACAAGATTGTAGTGAAAGAATGTCATATACATCATCCCCTACCACATCACTGAATTGACGGAATTCAGGAATGGTTAAGTCTTCCAAGGCTTTTCCTTTTTCAATGGCATAAACCACGGTTTCACCGACAATATGGTGAGAATCACGGAATGGTACACCTTTTGCTACAAGATAATCTGCTAGCTCTGTTGCATTTGAGTAGCCTTTTAAAGCAGCTTCACGAGTACGATCGGTATTCACTTTTAATTCATCTAGTACAAAAGTCGCCATATCTACGCAATCTTGCCAGGTATCTAATGCATCAAAGATCCCTTCTTTGTCTTCTTGCATATCTTTGTTATACGCTAACGGCAAACCTTTTAAAGTCATCAACATACCGGTTAATGCGCCCATGACACGGCCCGCTTTACCACGAATCAATTCACAAGCATCTGGATTTTTCTTTTGTGGCATTAAAGATGAACCAGAAGTCACACGATCCGATAATTCCACAAAATTCGCTTCACCACTGTTGAAAATAATCATATCTTCTGCGAAACGAGAAAGGTGAGCCATGCTTAAAGATGCCGTTGAAAGTAATTCCACAATATGGTCACGATCAGAGACGCTATCCAAACTATTACGCGTCGCAAAAGCAAAACCAAGATCGGTGGCTAATTGTTCACGATCGACTGCATAGGCTGTTCCTGCAAGTGCGCCACTGCCTAATGGGCAGCTATTCATGCGTTTATAAGCATCGGCGAGACGTGAATAATCACGCTCAAACATTTCCACATAAGCCATACACCAATGGGCAAAAGTGATCGGTTGTGCACGTTGTAAATGGGTATAGCCTGGCATCACCGCATCTTGTGTATTTTCTGCCGTTTGTACCAAGTGACGTTGAAGATGACGAACTGACTCTTGCAACTCGACTACACGCTGTTTACACCACATTTTAATATCAAGTGCAACTTGGTCATTACGGCTACGACCCGTGTGTAATTTTTTACCTAAATTACCCACTTTATCGATAAGCTTACTTTCCACCCAGCTATGAATATCTTCTGCATCATCCTGCAAAATCGCTTGTGGATTTGACCGCACTTCGATTAATAATTCATTTAAGGCAACTTCTAGCTGTTGTTGCTCTTCAGCACTTAATACACCAACATTCACTAAAGCTTTAGACCAACCAATTGAGCCTTCAATATCTTGCTCTGCCAAGCGATAATCAAAACGCAGGCTATCATTAAAATCTTTAAAACGTTTATCTGCCGCTTGTGTAAAACGACCACCCCAGAGAGCCATAAGTTATCCTTATCTCGATTATAAAAATGATTAATTATTCAATTATTACGCATAATTAATCAATATGCAATAATAATCTCTATATCGTCCGCTATTTTACCCTGTTTTTTCTAACAAAAACTAGACAGTATTAAATTTTAGTGGTAATTTACGCACCATTCTTAAGGGCATTGCCCACCATTCAAACAATTCAGTATTATCAACTCTTATTAATTCCAACATTATTAATTATGCATCTTACAGAACTTAAAAACACGCCTGTTTCTGATCTTGTGAAACTTGGCGAAGAACAAATGGGTTTGGAAAATCTTGCCCGTTTACGTAAACAAGATATTGTTTTTGCTATTTTGAAACAGCACGCCAAGAGCGGTGAAGATATTTTTGGCGGCGGCGTGTTGGAGATTTTACCCGATGGTTTCGGTTTCTTACGCTCCGCAGACAGTTCCTACCTTGCTGGTCCTGATGACATCTACGTTTCTCCAAGTCAAATTCGTCGCTTCAATCTTCAAACTGGCGATAAAATCGAAGGTAAAATCCGTCCACCAAAAGAAGGCGAACGCTATTTTGCACTTTTAAAAGTCGACCAAGTCAACGATGACAAACCTGAAGTCTCTCGTAGCAAAATTCTTTTCGAAAACTTAACCCCATTACACGCAAATTCTCGTTTAAGAATGGAACGTGGTAATGGCTCAACCGAAGATTTAACCGCACGTATTTTAGATTTAGCGTCTCCAATTGGTAAAGGCCAACGTGGTCTTATCGTGGCTCCTCCAAAAGCCGGTAAAACCATGTTGTTACAAAACATTGCACAAAGTATCACGCACAATTATCCGGAATGTGAACTTATCGTGCTTTTAATTGATGAGCGTCCAGAAGAAGTAACTGAAATGCAACGCTCGGTAAAAGGTGAAGTCATTGCCTCAACCTTTGATGAACCAGCGGCTCGTCACGTTCAAGTGGCAGAAATGGTTATCGAGAAAGCAAAACGTTCTGTTGAGCACAAAAAAGACGTGGTGATTTTACTCGACTCTATCACGCGTTTAGCACGTGCTTATAACACCGTTACACCAGCATCCGGTAAAATTCTTTCCGGTGGTGTGGATGCAAATGCGTTGCATCGTCCAAAACGTTTCTTTGGTGCGGCACGTAACGTAGAAGAAGGCGGTAGTTTAACCATTATTGCAACCGCACTTGTTGATACGGGTTCAAAAATGGATGAGGTTATCTTTGAAGAATTTAAAGGTACCGGTAACATGGAATTACATCTTTCTCGCAAAATTGCAGAAAAACGTGTATTCCCTGCGATTGACTTCAACCGTTCTGGTACACGTAAAGAAGACTTACTTACCACACCAGATGAATTACAAAAAATGTGGATTCTACGAAAAATCCTTAACCCAATGGGTGAAGTGGAAGCGATGGAATTCCTCATTGACAAACTTATGGTGGCAAAAACCAACGATGAGTTTTTTGAAATTATGAAGCGGTCTTAATTTTGACCGCACTTAAAAACAAAAAAGGCTTGGAAAACCAAGCCTTTTTTATTTTGCGAATTATTCGCCCAAACGCTCTTTAATACGAGCTGATTTACCTGAACGTTCACGTAAGTAGTAAAGTTTAGCTTTACGTACTGCACCTTTACGTTTAACAGCGATAGAATCTACAGCTGGAGAGTGAGTTTGGAATACACGCTCAACACCTACACCGTTAGAAATTTTACGTAAAGTGAATGCTGAGTGCAAGCCACGGTTACGAATTGCAATAACCACGCCTTCGAATGCTTGCAAACGACGTTTGCTACCTTCAACTACCCATACTTTAACTTCTAAAGTATCACCTGGGCGGAAGCTAGGTACGTTTTGTTTTAATTGTTCTTGTTCAAGTTGTTTGATAATGTTAGACATTGTTTGATCCTTTATTGATCCTAGATGTAACTGAAACTAACTGTTATGTTCGGCTTGCGCCTCTTTTAACAGCTTACGTTGTTCGTCAGTCAGAGCTAGGCCTTCTAAGAGCTCAGGGCGTCGGAGCCACGTTCTTTGTAGCGATTGTTTTAATCGCCATTTCCGAATTTCTTCGTGATGTCCCGACATCAGCACTGGCGGTACAGTTAATCCCTCTAACACTTCCGGTCTGGTGTAATGCGGGCAATCTAATAAACCATCAGCAAAAGAATCTTCTTCTGCGGAGGCTTGTTTGCCTAATACACCGGGAATAAAACGCGCAACAGCATCAATTAATGTCATTGCAGGCAATTCCCCACCGGTCAGAACGTAATCACCAATTGACCATTCTTCATCAATTTCAGTTTGAATCAATCGCTCATCAATACCTTCGTAACGTCCACATACTAAAATCAATTTCTGATTTTGAGCAAGCTCGGTTACGCCGCCTTGATCGAGTTTACGTCCTTGTGGCGAAAGGTAAATCACCTTTGCGCCTTCTCCTGCAGCTGCTCTCGCAGCATGAATCGCATCCCGTAAAGGTTGCACCATCATCAGCATTCCCGGACCACCACCATAAGGACGGTCATCCACGGTTTTATGCTTGTCGAATGTAAAATCTCTTGGATTCCAACATTCTACTTGCAGAAGATTATGTTTTACGGCTCTACCTGTAACCCCAAATTCCGTAATCGCTTTAAACATTTCGGGGAATAATGAAATCACCCCTATCCACATAAAAAGCCTACTACATTACGTTTGTGCATACTTGAGATTAGAAACCAGCGTCCCAATCCACTTCAATTGTTTTCGTGGTGAGATCGACTCTTTTAACTACTTGTTCATACAAAAACGGAATTAACCGCTCTTGTTTTCCAAAAGCATCTTTGGTATTGGCTTTCACCACTAACACATCATTAGAACCGGTTTCCATCATCTCTGTTACCGTTCCCATTGTATAACCTTCTAAGTTTACGACTGAACAACCGATTAAATCGTGCCAGTAATAATCCCCTTCTTCCAGTTCTGGGAAAACAGATAAATCCACACCAATTTCAACATTCGCTAAAATTTGTGCGGCTTCACGATCATCAACGCCTTTTAATTTAACGATGATTTCGTGATTATGATGACGCCAGTTTTCTAATTCAGTTGGCTGCCATTCACCTTTGATTTTTAAAAACCAAGGTTGATAATCAAAAATGCTTTCAGCTTGTTCTGTTGATGAATAAATACGTAACCACCCACGGATACCGTAGGTTGAGCCTAATTTGCCCACAACTTCAATACGTTGTTGTTCCATATTTTTCACCTATCTTAGTTTAAGAACTAAATCAAAAAGCGAGATTATGCTTTTTGAGCTTCTTTTACCAAAGTTGCAACACGGTCTGAAAGTGATGCACCTTGAGCAACCCAGTGGTTTACACGCTCAAGATCAACACGAAGACGCTCTGCGTTACCTTGTGCGATTGGGTTGAAGAAACCTACACGCTCAATGAAACGACCGTCACGTGGTGAACGACTGTCAGCTACTACGATTTGATAAAATGGGCGTTTTTTAGCTCCGCCACGAGATAAACGAATGGTTACCATAACCTTCCTCTAAATGTTTAATTACTAAAAGAATATTCTCAAGCTCGAAAGTGATTTAAGAATATAGCTTACTTTTTTCTCTGTATATATAGACAAAAAGCCTGAAGATTTTACACTTTTTGAGCAAAAAAGCAAGCCAATAGCCTATTTCTACTTGAGAAATTCACCATAAAAAATGACCGCACTTCATCACAAAGTGCGGTCAAATTTTCATTCATTTATTGGATTAATAAACCCCTTGAGCCAACATTGCATCGGCTACTTTTACAAAGCCTGCTACGTTTGCGCCAACTACGTAGTTAATGTTTGCTTGGCCTTCTGCTGAACCGTATTTTTTACAGTTTGCATGAATATCTAACATGATGCGATGAAGCTGTCTATCCACCTCTTCAGCTGTCCAGTATAAACGTTGTGAACTTTGCGCCATTTCTAAACCTGATGTCGCAACACCACCTGCATTAGCCGCTTTACCTGGGCCAAATAATACTCCTGCCTCTAAGAATGCTTCTGTCGCTTCGATAGTGGTTGGCATGTTTGCCCCCTCAGCGACTAATTTCACACCATTTGCAATTAAGGCTTTCGCATCAGAGATCTCTAATTCATTTTGGGTTGCGCAAGGAAGTGCAATATCTGCTTTCACTTCCCAAGGGCGTTTACCCGCAAAATATTGAAGGCCAAATTGTTTTGCAAACTCTTCTACTCGACCACGTTTTACATTTTTAAGCTCTAATAACGCTTCTAATTTTTCACGATCGAATCCTTCTGGTAAATACACATAACCCGCAGAGTCAGAACAGGTTACGACTTTCGCACCGAGCGCCATCGCTTTTTCAATCGCATATTGCGCCACGTTACCCGAACCGGAAACTAAAACCGTTTTACCTTGGAAGCTATCCCCTTTCTCTGCAAGCATTGCTTGGGCAAAATAAACCAATCCATACCCCGTTGCTTCTGGACGAATTAAGCTCCCACCGAATGAAAGACCACGACCAGTAAACACACAAGCGGCTTGGTTTGATAATTTTTTCATATAGCCTGCAAGATAACCGACTTCACGACCACCTACACCAATATCACCGGCGGGCACATCGGTATCTGGGCCAACATGACGATACAATTCAGCCATTAATGCTTGGCAGAAACGCATCACTTCAGCATCTGATTTGCCTTTAGGATCAAAATCTGAGCCCCCTTTCGCACCGCCCATTGGCAATGTGGTTAAGGCATTTTTAAAGATCTGTTCAAAACCTAAGAATTTTAAGATTGATAAGTTAACGGATGGATGAAAACGCATCCCCCCTTTAAAAGGACCAATTGCACTGTTGAATTGCACACGGAAAGCACGGTTTACTTGAACTTGGCCTTTATCATCAGTCCATGCCACACGGAATTGGATTGCGCGCTCTGGCTCAACTAAACGCTCTAATAAAGCTTCTGAACGGTATTTAGGGTTTGCTTCCAAGAAAGGCCAGATTGACGTGAAGACTTCACGAACGGCTTGTAAAAATTCAGGTTGGTGACCGTCACGTTGAGCCACTTTTTCAAGAAATGCGTCTAATGATGCTACTGCTGACATAGGATTTTCCTTCTAGTAGTGAGTTAATATGATGTGTGTAACGTTATTTTATTTATCACCGTCTTGTTGCGGCGTGTCATCAATATAACAATAGAAAAATCAACTAGGCAATAGTTTTTTTATAGAAAAAATGAAGAAAAAATAAAAAACGAGAAAACATTTAATATTTTCTCGTTTTTATTAGATGAGATCTAAAATTAGCACCTGGATTAGCACTTCAAGTTAAAAAGTGCTTATTTATTTTTACCTTCTAAGTAAAGCCATTCAGCGACTTGCTTCGCAAAATACGTTAAAATACCATCCGCACCAGCACGTTTAAAGCAAAGCAATGATTCCATGATGCATTCTTTTTCTTTCAACCAACCATTTTGAATGGCTGCCATATGCATCGCATATTCACCAGAAACTTGATAAGCAAAGGTTGGCACGCCGAAATAGTCTTTCACGCGATATACCATGTCTAAATATGGCATACCTGGTTTCACCATCACCATATCTGCCCCTTCTTGTAAATCAAGAGCCACTTCTTGCAAGCCTTCATTACCGTTGGCTGGATCAAGTTGATAGGTTTTCTTGTCACCACCTTTCAGGTTGCCGGCAGAACCGACTGCATCACGGAATGGACCATAATAATTAGACGCATATTTTGCAGAATACGCCATAATTTGCGTATTGATATGACCATTTTCTTCCAACGCCTGACGAATACGACCAATACGTCCATCCATCATATCACTTGGTGCCACAATATCAGCTCCTGCTTCCGCGTGTGAAACAGCCTGTTTAATCAGGATATCTGTTGTGATATCGTTTAAGACATAGCCTTCTTCATCAATGATCCCGTCTTGTCCATGTAGTGTATAAGGATCGAGTGCGACATCGGTTAATACACCTAATTCTGGATAAGCGGCTTTCAATGCTCTCACTGCGCGCTGTACCAAACCATTCGGGTTAAACGCCTCATCCGCCATTAAAGATTTTTTATCTTGTTCAACCACTGGGAATAATGAAATCACTGGTACGCCGTATTTCACTAAAAGGCCTGCTTCGATTAATAACTGATCGATCGTTAAACGTTCAACTTTAGGCATAGAAGGGACTGGTTCACGATGATTTTCACCTTCAATGATAAATACCGGATAAATTAAATCATTCGCGGTTAAAGTATTTTCTGCGACTAAACGGCGACTAAAATCATGTTTACGTAAACGACGAAGACGACGGGTTGGAAAACCGCCTAAAATTTGTTGAGTCATAATAATATTTCCTGTTTTTATGATGTTAAAAGGGCGTATCACCTACGCCCATTTTCTTAATCTTTGTGATTCAAATCACCCTGATTTTCTACCGCACTTTCCTCATCAGTTGCCTCTTCTTCATCCTCTTTCGGTTGATAGAAACGTGCAACTAACAAGCCTAATTCAAAAAGAAGACACATTGGTACAGCAAGTAAAGTTTGAGAGAACACGTCTGGTGGCGTTAAGATCATGCCAACAAAGAATGCTCCCACAATAATATAAGGGCGTTTTGCCGCCAATGCTTTCGTGGTTGTGACACCTGTCCAGCAAAGCAAAATAATGGCAACGGGTACTTCAAAGCACACACCGAAAGCCAAGAATAATGCGAGAGCAAAATCAAGGTAACTGCTGATATCTGTTGCAATAGCTACCCCTTCTGGTGCAGTTTGCGTAAAGAAACTAAACACGAAAGGGAAAACAACATAATAAGCAAACGCTACACCGCAATAGAATAAAACGGTACTGGAAAATAATAACGGATAAATTAAACGTTTTTCATGTTGATACAGTGCTGGTGCAACAAATGCCCAAATTTGATAAAGCAAATAAGGGACAGAAATAAACACCGAAACAATCGCGGTTAATTTAATTGGCGTAAAGAAAGGTGTTTGGATATTGGTTGCAATCATGGTTGCACCCTTTGGCATCACTGCTGTTAAAGGTGCGGCGACAAAATGATAAATATCATTAGAAAAATAAACCAACGCCACAAAAACCACTAAAATACAAATTACACAACGTAATAAGCGGTTTCTGAGTTCAACAAGATGGGTAATTAACGGTTGGGAATCGTCCGTCATATTGCTCATAATTATTCTCTAGGACTTCGCTTCAGATTTCGGTGCTGGCTGTAGCTCCACATCATCCGGCGAATAGTAATCAGATAAACGCTCGGTTAATTCAGCTTGTTCATGGGCTTCAAGTGCGGTCAAATCTACTTCTGTTTTTTCAGGTTCTGAAACTTCAGCAAGTTCATTCTCTACATGCTCAGCCGATGCTGTTTCATCCGGTTTTTCTGTAGTTTCTTGTGAATTCACTACGAGTTTTTCAACAGAATCAGCCGAATTTTCAGCCGCACTTTTAATTTCTTTAATTTGCTCTTCCACCGTTGTGCCCGCAGCAGCCGCTTTTTCTTCTAGCTCTGCACGCATTTTTTGAGCCTGTTCTTTCAGCTCTTCAACGGTTTTACTTAAGTCTGGGGAAAGCTGTTTTAGATTCAGTTGTTCCGCTTTCTTAATGCTATCTTGCAACTCTTGCAATTTAAGCTCTTGTTTTAATTCATTTTGAACATTAGCTGCCAATCCACGGATCGTTTTCACCCAGCCCATTACCGTGCGAATAGCCACAGGTAAACGCTTAGGGCCTAGTACTACTAAGCCCACAAGCATCAATAAAACAAGTTCGGAAAAACCAATATCAAACACGGTTATGCCTGTTCTTTATCTTTTACAGTTTCAGTTTTTTCAGCGGTTGTTGTACCGTCTTTAATTTGAGTAAATTCCGCATCTTTTTTCGGTTCGTCGTCAGACATCGCTTTTTTAAAGCCTTTTACTGCTGCGCCAAGATCAGATCCCGCATTGCGTAATTTTTTTGTACCGAATACTAATAAAATCACGACTAATAAAATAATCATTTGTGCTGGGGATAAACCAAACATAGAAAAACTCCGTTAGAATTAAATTGAAAATTTGGGCTTGAATATACTCTTTTTATGCATTTGTCTCAAGAGGTAATTTTAAAAGTGCGGTCAAAAAAATTAGAGGATTTTCAACCACACTTTAGTCTTATTATTCAGCCAGTTCTGTTTATTCATCAGACATTAACTCTCGTCCACTATGCTGAACTTATGAGACAGGAATTATGAAATAACAAAATCCAGTTCTTTCATGTATCGCTCATAACATTGCAAGATGTCCACGATCAAATCCTCTTCATTTGTAATACTCAAAGGATAACCTTCCAATTGAATATTGGTTGAAACCATTAATGCATGATGGACTTGTGCAGTTTCAGGCTCAGGCTTCTCGAACAAGGTAATTTGGTAAAAAAAATCTTCTGCTAAACCATTTTCAATAGAAAGAACCAGTTGATTATTATCACGAACAAAATGTTGCTGTAAGGTCACATTTAAACCATAGGTACCAATGAGTAACTGGCGCAACTCTCTCATTGCCAAAAGCGCCGTTGTTTTTAAATGTAAAATGGCATCATCTCGCTTAGGTTCAATCACTAACTGTCTTAAACGGCTACGCCAGTTTGCACCTGTCCACAAATCTGAAACCTCTGTGGAATAATATTGACGTTCAAATCGTAAGCCCTTCAACAAACTCCATGCCATCACAGACATCAATAGAGCAAAAGGTAAAGAAAAAAACAACATCGTTGATTGGAGTATTTCAATACCACCAAAAAGGTAAAGAACAAACGTAACTGCTGACAATAGCCCACCCCAAAACATAGATTGCCAACGAGGTGAAACCTGGCTTTTGTCTTCAATTGCGATATTATTAAGCGTATAAATACCAAAGTTAATGGTTACAATAAAAAAGAGTGTGATAATAAATAAAGCTAACGTTTTAGTTAAACCGGAATAGGGTAAATAACTCAAAAAATCAAAAAGAAGTGATCCCACATCATTTACAGCTCGACCTAATGCCCCCTTAGCAAGATGCTCATTCACCCAAATTGCTCCATTACCAAATACCGTGAACCACAAAACGAAGAATAAACTTGGCACCATCAATACGCCGAAAATAAACTCCCGCAAAGTTCGTCCGCGAGAAATCCGTGCGATAAAAATTCCAAACCCAGGCGCCCATGAAAACCACCATGCCCAGTAAAAAACCGTCCAATCCATAAACCAATCTAGATGTTCTACATCATAGGCATAAGCCTTGAAGCCGACTCTAATTAAACCGCTTAAATAGGTACCAATATTTTCCGTAAAAGCCGAAATTAAATATATTGTTGGACCGAATAGCAAAACCAATAGCATAAAGAGAAAGGTAACGCCTAGATTTAGCTCACTAAGAATACGGAACCCGTTGGCAATCCCTTGCAGTGAAATTAAGATAGCAATGATAAAAACACTCACTAAAATAAGGGGAACCAAATACGATGAGTTATCCAATAAATGCATTGAATGGAATGCTGCAGCCAACCGAATCGCACTGTAACCTAAGGTTGCGACTACGCCAAATAAGGTAGTACAAATCCCGAGAATATCAATGATATCCCCTACTTTTCCATTAATCTTTTCTTTCAGTAAGGGATAAAAACAAGAGCGTAAAGAAAAGGGTAATTTATAGCGAAATCCGAAATAAGCAATCGTAAGTGCAATTAATCCATAAATAGCCCAAGCACTGATACTCCAATGAAAAATACTAAAAAATAATGCCGTTCGAACTTTCTCATATTCACCTATTGGTGAAAGAAAATGTGAAAGCGGTTCAGCAACACCAAGAAAAACAATACCAATACCAATTCCAGAGGTAAAGAGTAATGCAATCCAAGAGCCTAATTTAAACTCTGGTTCTTCCTCATCACTCCCAAGTTTAATATCGCCGTATCGTCCTAATGCCAAGAAAAGTAAAAAGAATAGAAAAAATGCACTCAGTAAAATATAAAACCAGCTAAATTGAGAGAAAATAAAGGCTTTCGCCGCAGCAAGATAAGATATCGTTTGCTGAGTATCAAATAAAAGGGCTACAATAATCGCTAAACTAAAACCTAAACTGCCCCA
>CABQSN010000017.1:0-17880 GCA_902466845.1 uncultured Haemophilus sp. | reverse complement strand
AATATGTCAAAAAATTAGTGCCAAAATATAAATTACCGAATGCGGTGACTTTCCGAGAAGTATTGAGTATTGGTAAATTTCGCCAATATGTTCGTCCTCAAGTAGATCGTGAAGATCTAGCCTTCTTACAATATACAGGCGGAACGACAGGTGTTGCTAAGGGCGCTATGCTGACACATGGCAATATTATTACCAATATTTTCCAAGCGAAGTGGATTGCAGAGCCATTTATTGGCGATCATACCAAGCAACGCATTGCCGTACTGGCTTTACCGCTTTATCATATTTTTGCTTTAACGGTAAACTGTTTACTCTTCTTAGAGCTTGGCGTTACCGCACTCTTAATTACGAATCCACGTGATATTGATGGCTTTGTTAAAGAGCTCAAAAAATACCGCTTTGAAGCGATTACAGGGGTAAATACCTTGTTTAATGCGCTACTTAATAATGAAAATTTCAAAGAAGTGGATTTTTCACGATTAAAACTTTCTGTTGGCGGCGGTATGGCGATCCAACAATCGGTCGCAACGCGTTGGCATGATTTAACTGGCTGCAACATCATTGAAGGTTATGGTATGACAGAATGTTCACCGCTAATTGCCGCTTGTCCGATTAATGTGGTGAAACACAATGGTACAATCGGTGTACCAGTGCCAAATACCGATATTAAAATTATCAAAGATGATGGCTCGGAAGCACAACTTGGTGAAGCTGGAGAGCTTTGGGTTAAAGGTGAACAAGTCATGCGTGGTTATTGGCAACGTCCTGAAGCGACAGCTGAAGTGCTTAAAGATGGCTGGATGGCAACGGGTGACATCGTCATTATGGACGAGAGCTATAGCCTCCGTATTGTTGACCGCAAAAAAGACATGATCTTGGTTTCAGGCTTTAACGTTTATCCAAATGAAATCGAAGATGTGGTGATGCTAAATTATAAAGTCGCTGAAGTGGTTGCTATCGGCATGCCACACGAAGTGTCAGGAGAAACCATTAAAATCTTCGTTGTGAAGAAAGATGATAGCCTCACGCGTGATGAATTACGCCAGCATTGCAGACAACATCTCACAGGTTATAAAGTCCCGAAAGATATTGAGTTTCGCGATGAATTGCCGAAAAGTAATGTAGGCAAAATTTTACGACGCGTACTGCGTGATGAAGAAATAGCAAAACGCTCACAACATTAATTTAATCAGGGATATGTGTTCATATCCCTGTTTAGTCTGTACCTCTATTTGAAAATACATCCTATTACAATGATAAAAGAATGCCAAAATCAACCGCACTTTACGTTAATTCAAAATAATGAAGAACTGGCTCAGGTTTGTCAGTTAGCTCGTCAGCAAAGTGCGGTCGCTTTAGATACCGAATTTATGCGAGTATCGACCTATTATCCTAAATTAGGATTAATTCAACTTTATGATGGTGATCGTGTTTCATTGATCGATCCTTTATCCATCACTGATTTTTCACCTTTTGTAGAATTATTACGCGATCAGCAGGTGACAAAAATTTTGCATGCTTGTAATGAAGATTTATTGGTTTTCTTACAAGAGTTTGATGCACTTCCACAACCTATGATGGATACGCAAATTATGGCACGTTTTCTAGGTTTTGCTAATTCAGCGGGCCTAGCTAAATTGGTGTTACATTATTTAGGCATTGAAATGGATAAAGGGGCAACGCGTACAAACTGGCTAAAACGTCCACTTTCCCCCGTACAGCTACAATATGCTGCAGGGGATGTATGGTATCTCTTGCCGGTCTATCAAAAAATGCAAATAGAATTAGTGCAATCACCTTGGCTTCAAGCGGTAATTGATGATTGCCAGCTTGCGATCTCGAAAACCAGTAAATTAGACGATCGCGATCCAAACAAAGCCTATTTAGAGATTCCGAATGTTTGGAAATTGAATCCGCTCGAATTAGCGCGTTTACAGCTATTGGCCAAATGGCGACAAGAAACAGCAATGGCACGAAATTTAGCCCTTTCTTATGTGGTGAAATCTGACAACCTTTGGAAAGTAGCAAAAAATAATCCTCGTAATACATCAGAAATGCTAGCGCTTGGATTATCTGAAAATGAAGTGCGTGTACGCGGCAAAAAAATGCTTCAATTATTAGCACAAAGCCGTCGAATTTCGCCTTATGATTACCCTAAGCGTTTAGTGCGTATTGTGGATGATCCTCGTTATAAAAAGGCAATTCGATTGTTACAAGAAAAAGCCTATGAACTGACCCCAAAAGGGTTAACTCTTGATATTCTGGCAAGTAAACGAAATTTAGAAGATCTCATTAAATGGGTCTGGTTAAAAAATGAAGATATGGCAAAACAGCCCGATTTACTTTTAGGGTGGCGAAGAGAGATTGGCTTGAAGCTGGTTGAATACTTAAAATCCGTAGAGTAGTCATTAAAAACAATCCTAAAAATAACCGCACTTTGAATTATCAAAAGTGCGGTTATTTTCTTTAGTGTTTTACAACAAAGGCTTTAATTAAGCTTGTGTTGCTTGGATCGCGGTTAATGCGATGGTGTAGATGATATCATCTACTAATGCACCACGAGATAAGTCATTAACCGGTTTACGCATACCTTGAAGCATTGGACCTACAGCGACTAAATCTGCAGAACGTTGTACCGCTTTATAGCCGATGTTACCTGAGTTGATATCAGGGAATACAAAGACGTTTGCTTGACCAGCCACTTTAGAGTTTGGTGCTTTAGAAGCGGCCACATCTTTCATTACCGCTGCATCGTATTGTAATGGACCGTCGATTAATAAATCAGGACGTTTTTCTTGTGCAATACGGGTAGCTTCTTTCACTTTCTCTACAGATTGACCTGAACCAGAAGTACCGGTTGAGTAAGAAAGCATTGCGACTTTCGGATTTAAACCAAATGCTTTTGCCGATTCAGCGGATTGAATTGCGATTTCAGCAAGTTGTTCAGCGGTTGGTTCTGGGTTTACTGCACAGTCACCATATACTAATACTTGGTCTGGTAATAACATGAAGAATACAGATGAGATAATTGAGCTACCTGGTGCTGTTTTGATGATTTGCATCGGTGGACGAATGGTATTTGCAGTGGTGTGAACGGCACCAGAGACTAAACCATCTACTTCGCCCGCTTCTAACATCATCGTACCTAATACAACGGTGTCTTCTAATTGTGCGCGAGCTTGTTCTTCAGTTAAGCCTTTAGATTTACGTAATTCAACTAAACGAGCAACGTAGTTTTCACGTACGTCAGCAGGATTGATGATTGTTACATCAGCACCTAAAGTCACGCCTTGTTCTTCTGCGACTTTTTTCACTGATTCAGGATCCGCTAATAATACCGATTTTGCGATACCACGTTCAGCACAGATTGCTGCCGCTTTAACTGTACGAGGTTCGTCACCTTCTGGTAATACAATGGTTTTACCTGCTTTGCGTGCTAAATCAGTTAATTTGAAACGGAATGCCGCTGGAGAAATACGTGCTTCACGAGAAAGTGGTGCAGAGATTGAATTCGCTAATGCTTGTGCATCTAAGGTTTTAATTTTGCTTGCTTGCGCACCAAACACCCCTAAGATTTCAGTGTTGTTCACACCGCCAAATTCTGAAGCAACGGCTTCTACTAATGTGCCTTCTTCATTGTTTGCCACTAAGATAATTTGAGCATCTAAATTTTGTGCAATCGCGAAGTTTAGGCTATTTGCAAAAGGCGCTTGAGCTGAAGGTTGAACACCTTTAACAACCACTAGATTTGCATTTAATGCTTGGAAATCAGCAACGATTTTTTCTAACAACACGTCTTTTTGATTATTTGCGATTAATGCTTGAGCGGCTTTTACATCTTCTACTGCATTGAATACGACAGCGCCTGTTGTTTTAGCTGCGTCTAATGCTGCCGCTAAATTTGCTTCTGCGCTAGTTGGAATAAGAATAACTGCTTTAGTCATTTTGATATACCTTTTAATGAATGAAAAAACCTGCTGATTTCTCAGCAGGTTTGAAGGAAGTTGATTAGCCCGCTAAACGTGCTGTATCTTGTGCAATTACTAATTCTTCGTTGGTTGGAAGAACGATCGCTTTGAATGCAGAGTCATCAGCAGTGATTACGCCTGATTTGCCAAAGCGAGCAGCAAGATTGCGTTCGTTATCCACTTTAATACCAAATAATTTCAAGTGATTTAATGCTAATTCACGAACGTGTGCTGAGTTCTCACCAATACCACCAGTGAAAGCAATCGCATCTAAGTGATCATCACCTAAAACAGCCATGTATGCACCGATGTATTTTGCTAAACGGTAGCTGTAAACATCTAATGCACGTTTTGCTTCTGGTTTAGATGCGTCGTCGTAGTTATCTTCTGCATAACGGCAGTCGCTCGTTACTTCAGTTAAACCTAAAAGACCTGATTTTTTCACTAAAGTCTCTTCGATTTGATCCATTGACATACCTAAGTTCTTGTATAGATAGAAAACGATCGCAGGGTCGATGTCACCACAACGTGTACCCATGACTAAACCTTCTAACGGAGTTAAGCCCATTGATGTATCGATACATTTACCGTTACGCACAACAGAAACAGAACCACCGTTACCTAAATGACAGATGATTGCGTTTACTTGGTCTGCTGGTTTGCCTACGTATTCAGCGACTTCACGAGAAACGAAGTAGTGGCTGGTACCGTGTGCACCGTAGCGACGTACGCCATGTTCTTTGTAAAGTGAGTATGGAAGTGCATATAAGTATGCTTCTTCAGGCATGGTTTGGTGGAATGCTGTATCAAATACGACAACGTTCTTATCTTTTAAGTGTGGGAATGTTTTAAATGCTTCACGGATACCGATTAAGTGAGCAGGGTTGTGAAGTGGAGCAAATTGTGCCGCATCTTCAATACCTTTAACTACCTCATCTGTTACAACAACAGATTGGGTGTATTTCTCACCACCGTGAACGATACGGTGACCAATCGAGGTGATAGAGTTTTTAAGCTCATCAGTCATAATGTTTGATGCGATGAAGTTAAGTGCTTCAGTGTGCGCTGCACCAGCACCTAAATCTGCGCTACCTTTTTCACCGTTAAGTTTCCATTTTATACGAGCTTCAGGAAGATAAAATGCTTCTGCTAAGCCTGATAATTTTTCTTCACCTGTTGCAGGATCAAGGATTGCAAATTTTAATGAAGAACTACCACAGTTAAGGATGAGAACAAGTTTTGACATAGGAACCCTATTTTTGATTGAGGTTAATAAAAATCCATTCAAAAGAACGGAGTATAAATCTTATATAGAATACACCTTTTAGCATATAAAATAAATTAACTGGAGGGTAAAAATACGATCTTTTATTAGAAAAGTTGAAAATTTCAACAATTTCTAGTCAGGGATGACAATTAAACCTAAACTAGAGTATTATAAGTGCGGTTATTTTCAAGGATGTTTTTATGTCATCATTTTTTTCAACCTTAAAACAAGGGCAAATTTATTTGCAAACGTGGCCATTAGAAGCGAAGCTCGGCATGATTTTTCCCGAAAATCGCATTATTAAAGCCACAAAATTTGCACAAAAATTTATGCCTTTTATGGCAGTATTTGCGGTGGTCTGGCAGCAACTTTATGCCAAAGCAGATCTTACTGCATTTTCGCTTGCTATTTTGACCGCACTTTGTGCGTTAGCGATGCCATTTCAAGGTTTATATTGGTTGGGGAAACGAGCAAAATCACCCTTAGAACCGCAAAGTTCTCAGTGGTTTTATGAGATTAGTGAACGTTTGAGAAAACAACATGAAAGTTTGCCAACTGTGCAAGATAAACCGACATATCAGCACTTGGCAGAAGTATTACGAAAGGCACAGCAAAAATTGGATAAAGCATTTTGGCAAGAAATCTAGCCAATTGCTTCAAATTTAATTGACGCAAACGTTTTCCTTTTGTGTTTTTTTATGTAAAATACTGCGGTCGCAATGGCGACCCTTTTTAATTGAGAGACTATTTAATGATTGATTACATTATCATTGGCATCATCGCATTTTCGATTATCGTGAGTTTATTACGTGGGTTTGTGCGAGAGGTGATGTCCCTTGCAAGTTGGGTCGTTGCATTTATTGTCGCTAGCCAATTTTATCCTTATCTCGCCACCTATCTTACTCAAATTGAATCTGACTACGTGCGTAACGGTACGGCAATCGGCATTTTATTTGTTTTAACCTTAATCGTAGGTGGCATTGTTAATTATGTGATTAGCCAATTAGTGGATAAAACAGGACTTACCGGAACAGATCGTGTTCTCGGTGCGGCATTTGGCTTAATTCGTGGCGCATTAATCGTTGCCGCGATCTTATTCTTCTTGGATACCTTCACTAACTTTGAACAAACCGATTGGTGGAAAGAATCAAAATTAATTCCTCATTTCGGCTTCATTATTGAATGGTTCTTCCAACAACTACAAGCAAGTTCTAGTTTTTTAAACTCAACTTTTAAACAATAAGGTAGTCAATCAGTATGTGTGGAATTGTCGGTATCGTTAGCCAAAATCCGGTTAATGAATCCATTTATGCAGCATTAACGTTATTACAGCATCGAGGTCAAGATGCGGCGGGGATTGTCACAATCGATGATGAAAACCGCTTCCGTTTGCGTAAGGCTAATGGTCTTGTAAGCGATGTGTTCAGACAAGAGCATATGTTACGTTTACAAGGTCATGCGGGCCTCGGGCATGTACGTTATCCAACCGCCGGAAGTTCAAGTGTATCTGAAGCTCAACCTTTCTATGTTAACTCACCTTATGGTTTAAGTCTTGTTCACAATGGTAACTTAACCAACTCAACCGAATTAAAAGATAAATTATTTAAAGAAGCGCGTCGTCATATAAATACCAATTCGGATTCAGAACTTCTTCTCAATATTCTTGCGAATCATTTGGATAGAGTGAATAAATACCATCTCGATCCACAAGATATTTTTAATGCAATTCGTGCGACACACAAAGATATTCGTGGTGCTTATGCATGTTTAGCGATGATTATTGGACATGGTATGGTGGCATTTCGCGATCCGTTTGGTATTCGTCCACTCGTGTTAGGTAAACGAGAAGAAAATGGTTCTGTTGAATATATGTTTGCCTCTGAAAGTGTGGCATTAGACGTCGCAGGTTTTGAATTAGTGCGTGATGTTGCACCAGGTGAAGCGATTTATGTAACCTTTGATGGCCAGCTCTATGCTGAGCAATGCGCAGAAAGTGCGGTCTTAAATCCGTGTATTTTTGAATACGTGTACTTTGCTCGTCCTGATTCAACAATAGACGGCGTGTCTGTTTATGCCGCACGAGTTCACATGGGCGAACATTTAGGTAAAAAAATTGCAAAAGAATGGGCGGATGAAGCAGATAACATTGATGTAGTGATTCCAGTACCAGAGACTTCAACGGATATTGCGTTACAGATTGCGAAAATCTTAGGCAAACCTTATCGTCAAGGTTTTGTGAAAAACCGCTATGTTGGCCGTACATTTATCATGCCTGGTCAAGCACAGCGTATCAGTTCAGTCCGTCGCAAGCTCAATACGATTAAAGCAGAATTTAAAGACAAAAATGTGTTATTAGTCGATGATTCTATTGTTCGTGGTACAACATCCGAACAAATCGTGAGTATGGCTAGAGCAGCAGGTGCGAAGAAAATTTACTTTGCATCAGCTGCGCCAGAAATTCGTTACCCGAATGTGTACGGCATTGATATGCCAACAAAACGAGAACTCATTGCCTATGGCCGTAATGTTGATGAAATTGCGAAATTGATTGGCGTAGATAAATTAGTTTTCCAAGATCTTGAAGCACTGACAGAATCAGTACGCCAAGAAAATCCAGCTATTCAAGGCTTTGATTGTTCAGTCTTTACCGGTGAATATATTACGGGCGATATCACACCAGAATACCTTGATAGTATAGCTTCTCAACGTAGTGATTCAGCAAAGAAAAAACGGGAAAAAGATGCAAGCAACCTTGAAATCCATAATGAAGGTTAATCGCGTTTAAGATCGTAAAAAAGCACTAAATTCAATGAAGCGTTTAGTGCTTTTTCTTTTTGATTAAATAAAATATAAAGAAAAATGACCGCACTTGATATATTCAAAGTGCGGTCATTTTTTTATGCGTTTTAGTCTTTATAAAGATCGTTATAAAGTGCGCTCTCAAATTGCACAAGTGGAGCACGTTTTGTTTTACTTTCTAAATCACCGGTTGAATAGCCATTGATAAATTGAACGAAAGCCACTTTTTCACCACGTGCATTAGTCATAAAACCAGCAAGGTTATAAACGCCTTTTAATGAGCCAGTCTTAGCGATAACGTTTTTCACTAGTGGTGGATTAATTAAGCTACCACGGCCACTGATTGTGCCGTCCACACCTGCAATTGGAAAGGTTTCCATTAAGTGTAATTTATCTTCGTTTTTGGCGATGTATTCCAAGACTGAAAGCATGGTTTTCGGTGCAACTAAATTATGACGAGAAAGACCCGAACCATCGGCTAAAATGCTGTTACCAAATTTAATGCCTTGTTTTTGTAATACTGATTTAACCGCCAATGTGCCTAATTGGAATGAAGCAGGGCGTTTATAGTAGTTGTAGGCTACCGCTCTAAATAAGGCATCGGCAATTTGGTTATCCGATTTTTTCATCATTTTTTTCAATAGCTCAGGCAACGGTTTAGATAAATGCTGGGCGAGTTTTTGTCCTTGCTGTGGTTTTTGAGGTTGTTTTACCTGACCGGTAAATTCAATACCAAGACGTTTTAATTGACGTTGAATAATGGCGGCTGCGTAGGTATCAGGATCTTGCACGGCAAAGCTGAGCCCAAATGGTTTACTTTGGCGAGCAATACAGCCTTTTACTTGATAGCGATTATTGTCATGAACAACAACGTCTAACTGGCAATAACCGGCTTCTTGCTGATCCACAATATAAACTTGTCCGAAAACTTGAATAGGAAATTGAGCGGGAACGTTAATTTTGACGGTTTCACCTACAGGTTGATTTGCATCTAACTCGGCATAAAAACAGTTATTATCGATATTTGCTGCAGCAGGAGGGGAGTTAAAGCACATTGTAAGATCGTTCCAAATCCAACCTAACCCACGATCATGGCTAGCAAATACAGAGGTATCTAAAATAAGATCACCATTGATTTTCTGAATGCCTTGGTTTTTTAAATTAGCTAATAGGCTATAAAGTTGTCCGCTAGTTAGATCGGGATCGCCAGTAAATTGCACAATAAGATCGCCTTCTAAAACATTATTCTGAATCTTTCCGTTACTTAAAAGTGATGTTTCAAACTGAAAGGCATCGCCTAATAATAATTTAGCGGCAACAGCTGTGAACACTTTTTGTGTACTAGCAGGCAACATAAATGTTGAACCATTGTAGTCTGCAATAATTTGATCTTTATTGAGGTTTTTGGCAATAATACTGGCAGAAGCACCTTCTGGTAAGTATTGGGTGATAGAGGCCACATTAACTTCAGCCATAGAGGAAAAAGAAAAGCCGAGTGTGATAAATGCCGCTTTAAGTGCGGTCGAAATAGAAGATTTTTTAGTCATTTTTAGTTCTGTTATGGTTGCTATTTTTCTCAAGACGAATAATAATAAGCTCCGAACTCAATAGAGTAAATCATTTTTTATTTTTCATTGACTGCGGCAAGGTTGCAAGACGTTGTCGTGGTTTTGTTTTTACCAAATTTCAAGGAAAAAGAATGAAACAAATTCCAATGACCGTGCGCGGTGCGGAGCTATTACGTCAAGAATTAGATTTCTTAAAGAATGAGCGTCGCCCTGAAATTATCAAGGCGATTGCTGAAGCACGTGAGCATGGTGACTTAAAAGAAAATGCAGAATATCACGCTGCGCGTGAACAACAAGGTTTTTGCGAAGGACGCATTCAAGAAATTGAAAGCAAACTTGCAAATTGTCAGGTTATCGATGTCACTAAATTACCGAATAACGGAAAAGTTATTTTTGGTGCGACAGTTGTATTAGTGAATACCGATACTGATGAAGAAGTCACTTACCAAATTGTGGGCGATGATGAGGCAGATATTAAATCAGGTTTGATTTCTGTGAATTCACCGATTGCTCGTGGCTTGGTAGGGAAAGAGTTGGATGATACCGTGAATATTACCACACCAGGTGGAGCGGTTGAATTCGAGATTATTGAAGTAAATTACATCTAAAAAAACATCCCCTCAAATTGAGGGGATAACAATTATTTACGAGGCAGCTGGATTTTACCTTCCTCGCTTGGTCGATAAAGCACCAAAATATGTCCGATAGTTTGAACGTTAGATGATTGTGTTTCACGCACGATCGCATCGATGATAAGTTGTTTGGTTTCACGATCTGCACCAGCAATCTTCACTTTGATGAGTTCGTGATGATTTAATGCATTATCAATTTCGGCTAATACACCTTCGGTTAAGCCGTTACCGCCAAGCATGACGACAGGGCTAAGGTGATGAGCGAGTCCTTTTAAAAATTGTTTTTGTTTTGTTGATAATATTGTCATAAGGAATCCTTTAAATAGATGAATATGAGTCAAAAAAAGACCGAAAAGAGCGGTCAGAAAAAACGTGGTTTTTCAGCACTTTTTGGTAAGTCTAGCCTTGAATTTGGCAGATTGTACCCAAATATAGACGAAACTACTACAAAAAATAGTACAAAAGAAAGAGATTATGGGAAAGAAAAAACGTTCGGCGAGTTCTTCTCGTTGGCTAAACGAACATTTTAAAGATCCGTTTGTTCAGAAAGCACATAAACAAAAATTACGCTCACGTGCTTACTTTAAGTTAGATGAAATTCAACAAACGGATAAATTGTTTAAACCGGGAATGACTGTGGTGGATCTCGGTGCCGCACCAGGTGGTTGGTCACAGTATGTTGTGAGCCAAATTGGTGGAAAAGGCAGAGTGATTGCTTGTGATATTTTGGATATGAACCCAATTGTCGGCGTGGATTTCTTGCAAGGCGATTTTCGTGACGAAAATGTGCTGAATGCATTATTAGAACGAGTTGGTGAAGCAAAAGTTGATGTCGTGATGTCTGATATGGCGCCAAATTTTAGCGGCATGCCATCTGTTGATATTCCTCGTGCAATGTATTTAGTTGAACTGGCTTTAGATATGTGTAAGCAAGTTTTGGCGAAAAAAGGCAGTTTTGTGGTCAAAGTATTCCAAGGAGAAGGTTTTGACGAGTATCTGCGCGAAATTCGTTCACTCTTTAGTGTCGTAAAAGTGCGTAAGCCAGAAGCCTCTCGTGGGCGCTCTCGCGAAGTTTATATTGTAGCAAGCGGTTATAAAGGCGAATAGATAATTGCTTTGATAGCTTTTCATTGTGTCGGGGATGAGATAGTATCTCGTTTAATTTTAATTAACTTAAGAAAGGCAGGTTAAACCTTGAACGATATGGTCAAAAATCTAGTTCTATGGGTTGTGGTAGCAATTGTCATGATGACAGCTTACCAAAGTTTTAATTCTAATGGCGTGAGTGACTCAACAGATTACACAACCTTTGTGTATGATGTGAGTAACAGTCAAGTGAAGGAAGCGCGTTTTGATGCGAATGAAATCACAGTGACCAAAAATGACGGGTCTAAATATATGACCGTGATGCCACCGTTGGAAGATAAAAAACTCTTAGATGACTTATTAAATAAAAAAGTCAAAATCGAAGGCACGCCTTTTGAAAAACGCAGTTTATTATCACAAATTTTGATTTCGTGGTTTCCAATGTTATTCCTTGTAGGGGTATGGATTTTCTTCATGCGTCAAATGCAAGGTGGCGGTGGCAAGGCCATGAGTTTTGGTAAAAGCCGCGCTAAAATGCTGAACCAAGATCAAATCAAAGTGACTTTTGCGGATGTTGCAGGTTGCGATGAAGCAAAAGAAGAAGTCGGTGAAGTAGTTGATTTCTTGCGTGAACCGAAAAAATTCCAAAACCTTGGTGGTAAAATTCCAAAAGGGATTTTAATGGTAGGTCCTCCAGGTACAGGTAAAACCTTATTAGCGAAAGCTATTGCGGGTGAAGCAAAAGTGCCTTTCTTTACCATTTCAGGTTCTGACTTTGTAGAGATGTTTGTGGGTGTTGGTGCTTCTCGTGTACGTGATATGTTCGAGCAAGCGAAGAAAAATGCACCATGCTTAATCTTTATTGATGAAATTGATGCAGTAGGTCGCCAACGTGGTGCTGGTTTAGGTGGTGGACATGATGAGCGTGAACAAACCCTTAACCAAATGTTAGTTGAAATGGATGGTTTCGGTGGTAACGAAGGCGTAATCGTTATTGCAGCAACGAACCGTCCAGATGTACTTGACCCAGCATTAACTCGTCCAGGCCGTTTTGACCGTCAAGTTGTTGTGGGTTTACCGGATGTGAAAGGTCGTGAGCAAATTTTAAAAGTTCACATGCGTAAAGTCCCTGTGGCTGATGATGTAGATGCTATGACACTTGCTCGTGGTACACCAGGTTATTCAGGTGCGGATTTAGCGAACTTGGTTAATGAAGCGGCATTATTTGCTGCGCGTAGCAATAAACGTACTGTATCGATGCTTGAGTTTGAAAAAGCCAAAGATAAGATCAATATGGGACCTGAACGTCGTACCATGATCATGACGGATAAACAAAAAGAATCGACAGCGTACCATGAAGCGGGTCACGCGATTGTGGGTTACTTAGTGCCTGAACATGATCCGGTACATAAAGTCACGATTATTCCTCGTGGCCGAGCATTAGGTGTGACTTTCTTCTTGCCTGAAGGTGATCAAATTAGTATCAGCCAAAAACAATTAGAAAGTAAACTTTCAACACTTTATGCAGGACGTTTAGCAGAAGATTTGATTTACGGTGAAGAAAATATTTCTACCGGTGCATCTAACGATATTAAAGTGGCAACCAATATTGCACGTAATATGGTGACCCAATGGGGCTTCTCAGATAAACTTGGTCCGATTCTTTATACTGAAGATGAGGGCGAAGTATTCTTAGGTCGCTCAATGGCGAAAGCAAAACATATGTCTGACGAAACAGCACATGCAATTGATGAAGAAGTTCGTGCGATCGTAAATCGTAACTATGCGAGAGCAAGACAGATTTTGATCGACAATATGGATATTCTTCACGCCATGAAAGATGCGTTAGTGAAATATGAAACCATTGAAGAAGAACAAATCAAACAATTGATGAATCGTGAACCTGTTACACCACCATCTGGTTGGGAAGATAACAACAAAGACACGAAACCAACAGCAAAACCGCAGGAAGAGAAAACTGAAAGTGCGGTTAATCATTCAGAAGATCCTGAAGCATAAAAATAAAGCCTTCCTAATTTGGAAGGCTTTTTTATTTATTATTTCATTCTTTTCATGACTATATTCCGTTATAATCTAACCTTTCAAATTTGATTTAAAAATTGACCGCACTTTATGAAACTTTATGCTAATAACAAATGTCTAGATTTATCATTCCCTCAAATTATGGGAATTTTGAATTTCACACCTGATTCATTTTCTGATAGCGGACAGTTTTTCAGTCTAGACAAAGCATTATTTCAAGTTGAAAAAATGCTGAAAGAAGGTGCAACAATTATTGATATTGGCGGGGAATCAACTCGACCAATGGCAGAAGAAGTGCCTGAAACTGAAGAGTTGCAACGAGTGATACCTTTAGTTGAAGCGGTAC
This sequence comes from uncultured Haemophilus sp., assembly GCA_902466845.1. Taxonomy (GTDB): domain Bacteria; phylum Pseudomonadota; class Gammaproteobacteria; order Enterobacterales; family Pasteurellaceae; genus Haemophilus_D. The sequence continues at coordinate 4,171 of CABQSN010000017.1, read as the reverse complement.
GAAAACGTTTTGATTGTTGGATTTCAGTGGATACCTCTAAAGCAATTGTGATGCAAGAAGCAGCTAAAGTTGGCATGGATTTAATCAATGATATTCGTGCTCTACGTGAACCTGGTGCACTCGAAATAGCAGGAAAGTTGAATTTACCTACTTGTATTATGCACATGCAAGGACAACCTCGTACAATGCAAACTAATCCACATTACGATGATGTGGTTCAAGATGTTTATCAATTTTTAAACGATAGAACTCAAGCTTGTTTAGCTGCGGGAATAGCCAAAGAAAATATTATTTGGGATATGGGGTTTGGTTTTGGTAAAACAGTACAGCATAACTATAAGCTTTTACAACAGTTGGCTCAATTCTGTGAAAGCGGATATCCTGTTTTAGCAGGGCTTTCACGCAAATCGATGATTGGTGCTGTATTGGATAAGCCCGTGACTGAACGTGTTGTAGGAAGTGTAGCTGGGGCATTAATTGCTGCTCAAAATGGTGCGACAATTTTGCGTGTACATGATGTAGCTGCAACAGCAGATGCTTTAAAAGTATGGCAAGCAACGCAACAGGCGTAAGAAAGTAACAGATTTTATATGTTGTAGAATAAATGATTTCTGCAACATCATTATTCAAATTTAATAAGGAATAAACATGGCAAATCGTAAATATTTTGGTACTGATGGTGTACGTGGAAAAGTAGGTACATATCCAATCACGCCAGATTTCGCATTGAAATTAGGTTGGGCTGCGGGTAAGGTTTTAGCCTCTCAAGGTTCTCGCACGGTATTAATCGGGAAAGATACCCGTATTTCAGGTTATATGTTGGAATCTGCACTTGAAGCAGGTTTAGCTGCGGCAGGATTAACTGCTGCATTTACCGGTCCAATGCCAACACCTGCCGTGGCGTATTTAACCCGCACTTTCCGTTTAGAAGCGGGTATTGTCATTTCGGCATCTCATAACCCTTACTATGATAACGGGATTAAATTCTTCTCTTCACAAGGCACAAAATTACCAGATGATATTGAAGAAGCGATTGAAGCCATGCTTGATCAGCCAATGGATTGTGTGGAGTCTGCTGATTTAGGTAAAGCAAGCCGTATCAGTGATGCCGCAGGACGTTATATTGAATTTTGTAAAAGTACTTTCCCTGCTCACCTTGGTTTAGATGGTTATAAAATCGTGGTGGATTGTGCAAATGGTGCAACCTATCACATTGCACCAAATGTATTACGTGAGTTGGGTGCGGAAGTGATTGAAATTGGTACTGATCCAAACGGAATCAATATCAATGAAAAATGTGGTGCAACCGATGTAAAAGCGTTACAGGAAAAAGTGCTTGAAACTAAAGCGGATGTCGGTCTTGCTTACGATGGTGATGGTGACCGTATTATGATGGTGGATCACTTAGGTAATAAAGTGGATGGAGACCAAATCCTTTTCATTATTGCTCGTGAAGCTTTACGTTCAGGCCAATTAAAAGGTGGTGTAGTGGGCACATTAATGAGTAATATGAGCTTAGAGATTGCTTTAAAAATGTTAGGTGTACCTTTTGTGCGTGCTAACGTTGGCGATCGTTATGTGTTAGAAAAAATGGTAGAACATAGCTGGACGCTAGGCGGAGAAAACTCAGGCCATATCATTATTGCTGATAAAAATACGACAGGTGATGGTATTATTGCATCACTAGCTGTATTAAGTGCAATGGTTCAACATCGTTTATCCTTAAACGAGCTTGCAAGTGCGGTGAAATTATTCCCTCAAGTACTCATTAATGTTCGTTTTGCTGGTGGTGATAATCCATTAGAAAGTGAAGCGGTAAAAGCGGTAGCTGCAGATGTGGAAAAACGTTTAGAAGGCAAAGGTCGAATTTTACTGCGTAAGTCTGGTACTGAGCCTCTTATTCGCGTCATGGTCGAATGTGAAGACGGTGTACTTGCAAAACAATGTGCAGAAGAAATTGCAGAAGCAGTGAAAGCGAATTAATAAAGTGGGGGCTTGCCCCCATTTTTGATCTATAAAATTTATTTTTTATTATTTTTAGGAAAGCCAATACATGAAAATTTTTATTATGCGTCATGGAGAAGCTGAAGTTGTCTCTTCATCAGACGAGGCTCGGCATTTAACCGACTATGGACGCAAACAATCAATATTACAAGGTCAATGGCTTAAAAACCATCTAAATTCAACCGCACTTTCAGTTCAGAAAGTGATTGTCAGTCCTTATGTAAGAGCACAAGAAACGTTTGAGCTTGTGAATTCAGCCTTAGATAAAACACTTAATGATGTCGAAATTTGGAGTGGGGTTACACCTTATGGTAATGCTACGATGGTGGCAGATTATCTATCTGTCTTGCAAGAAGAAGGTATTGAAAGTGTTTTACTCGTTTCTCATTTACCTTTAGTAGGCAGTATTGTTTCAGAGCTTTATGGTAAGCGAAATCCAATTAGTTTTTATCCTTCAACGATAGTTCAAATTGACTGGAATGGTGAAAAAGGCACCATTGAAGCTTTCCATTATCCAAAATAGAATGGCTAAAATACGAAAAACAAAGTTTATATGATTTACTTTTTAAAAGCAGTCAAAAATAAGCAACACCTAAAAATGTATATTTTTAGGTGTTTTTTTAAAATTTTTTTGAGAGACTGAAAATGAGCTATAAATGAATAGCTTAAATTAAGCCATCATAATGACATAAGGAGAGTAGCTATGAACAATAAAATCGAAGATAAAGCAACTGAAGTAAAAGATACGACAGTGAATGCAGCAACACAAGTTAAAGATGCATTATTTGCCGCGGCTAACTACATTAAAGATGCAGTGACACATAAAGCGTCTGAGGCAAAAGAAGTGGTTGAAGACAAAGCTACTGAAGTGAAAGATGTAACTGAAGATAAAGTATCTGAAGTAAGAAAAGCAGTTTCTGAAGCAAAAGAAGCAATCGATGATAAAGCTACTGAAATGAAAAAAGCAATCGATGACAAATTTTCTGAAGTAAAAAGAGCCATCGAAGATAAAGCATCAGAAGTGAAAAAAGCAGTTTCAGAAGCAAAAGATGAAGCTGCAGATAAAGCATCTGAGCTAAAAGATGCAGCTGAAGATAAAGCTGTAAAAGCAAAAGAAGCTGTCGACGATAAAGTTGCTGAAGTAAAAGATTCGCTTTCAGAGGCAAAAGATGTAATGTCTTCTAAAGTTGAAGCTGCAAAAGATGCAACAGTAAGCGCGGCAGTACAAGTTAAAGATGCTGTGGTTGCAGCAGCTAACTATGTTAAACATGTTGCGGAAAATAAAATGACTGAAGCAAAAGATGCTGTGTGCTCTAAAGCAGAGGAAGTAAAAAATGTAGATTCTGAAACAAAAGATCAATCTGCAGCCGTAAAAAAGTAACTGAAAAGTAAAAGCAATGGTTAAGGATTATTCAAATTAACTGAGTGGGATTGTTCAAAAAAAACACAAAAAAGTGATTTTTTATCTTTACAAAAAATAAAATTTTTATAATGAACTTTTTTACAAGTCTTTTAAATTCATAGGGTTATAGTTGTTTTAGAGAGGTGTTATAAAAAAACTATATCTTTAGAAATGTAAATTTTTTTGGAAGATGTTTTATTTTAAGTTTTTTTACGTAAACTAGATCACACAAAGCAAATAGCTTTGGATTAATTCTTAATTATAAAATGGAGAATGACAATGAAAAAATCAGTATTAGCCGTATTAGTATTAGGTGCATCTTTAGCCGTAACTGGTTGTTTCGATAAACAAGAAACAGCTCAAAAAGTTGAAGCAGCAAAAGATGCAACAGCAAATGCAGCAACACAAGTTAAAGATGCAGCAAAAGAAGTTGCAACTGATGTTAAAAATGCGGCAATTGACGCAAAAGATTCAGCTGCAAATAAAATGGCTGAAACAAAAGAAGCAGTAGCTGATAAAGCTTCTGAAATGAAAGATGCTGCTGCAAATAAAATGGCTGAGGCAAAAGATGCAATGTCTTCTAAAATGGAAGAAGTAAAAAATGCAGCTTCTGAAGCAAAAGATGCAGCAGCAGATAAAGCAGTTGAAATGAAAGATGCTGCAGCAGATAAAATGGCTGAAGCAAAAGAAGCAATGTCTTCTAAAATGGAAGCCGCAAAAAACTCAGCTTCAGAAACAAAAGATGCTGTAGTAGATAAAGCAGCT
>CABQSN010000016.1:0-18131 GCA_902466845.1 uncultured Haemophilus sp. | reverse complement strand
TCTTCTCGTTGCTCATTGAGTTTTTTCTGCAAATACACTTGCTGTGTGAGCACAGAATCTTCAATGATCTTTTGGAAGACTGACGTAATATACTGTGGTTCAAGCTGATAATTTTGACTTTCAGAAAATTGCACAAGCTCTTGCAATAGCTGCTGCTCGCGTTCTAAATCGCGCAACGCTTTTTGCGTCACTTCTTTGCTTCTTACTACATCATATGCCAGGCGATGACGCTCTGAAAGCAGCTTTAACAAGCTGCGATCAATTTGCGTAATTTGCTGACGAATTTCTGATAAATCTAATGCCATTTCATTCCTTATTTAAAGGTTACTTCATTATGAGGGATATATTTTTCAGCACTAATAGGTGAATTTTTCTCAAAAAATTCTTTTAAAACATCCGCATCAATAAAACCTGTGTTAACAAAAGTTGGATTTTTTGTCATGACTGGATAACCATCTCCACCTGCAGCATTATAGCTTGGTACAGAAATACGGTAAGTTTTATTTAAATCCAATGGTTTACCTTGAATCTTCACATTTTCAACTTTCTTATTCGCACGATTCACTGTCATGCTGATACCTGAATATTGTGCATAAGCACCAGAATCCACTTCTTTCAATGCCACCACATTTAAATAATCCAGTAATTCTTTACCGGTTAATTCAAAATAGCTCACAATATTACCAAATGGATGGATTTTTAAAATATCTTTATAAGTCACATCACCTTCTTGGATAGAATCACGAATACCACCTGAGTTCATGATACCAATGTCTGCTTTCGCTTTTTGACGTTGTGCTTCTGCAATTAAGTGACCAAGGTTAGTTTGTTCAAAACGAATAATGGTACGATCACCTTCTAACTTACCGTTTAATTTCCCCACTTTTTGGCTTAATAAAGCATCACCTTTATCTTGGTAAGACTTTAAAAGTTTTTTCATTTCCGGATCTTGTGGAATCTCTTCGGCATAGTTCACATATTCTGTTTTGCCATCTTCTTTTTTCACTTTTTTCTTCAAGTTCACTGGAATTAATTGATAATTCACTAATTTTAATTCACCATTTTTGAACTCAAAGTCAGCTCGACCAACATATTTACCCCATTCAAAGGCCTGCATAATCCAAGTACCATTTTGGAAATCTGGTTTACATGGCTGAGTTGGTTGATAATCTTTAATCCATACCCCTTTATCATCCACACAAATCGGATCATGGCTGTGACCACCGATAATCATATCGAATGCGCCTTTATCTAAATTACGTGCAAGACTCACATCACCTGGCGCATTTGAACCATGTTTCGCATCATAATAATAGCCCATATGTGTTAAAGCGATTTTTACATCCGGCTTAACTTTTTCATTTAGCTCCTTTAATGTGGCTTTTGCTACCGTTGTTGGATCTTCAAATTTCACATTGTGAAGGTATTCTGGGTTACCTAATTTTGCAGTATCTTCTGTGGTTAAACCGACCACGGCAATTTTAAGATCTTGTTTATTTAAAATGGTATAAGGCTTAACTAAGGTTTTACCTGTTTTCGTATTAATCACGTTTGCAGATAAGAATGGGAAGTTCGCCCATTTTTCTTGCATATCAAGAATTTGTAGTGGATTATCAAACTCGTGGTTACCTAATACAGTTGCCTCATAGCCCATTGCGTTCATTGCTTTAATATCTGGTTCTGCTGTTTGCATATCTGACTCAGGTACACCAGTATTAAAATCACCTGCATTTAATAAAATGAGTGAGCCTCCTTTTTGCTCGACTTCAGCTTTTACGCGATTAACAATTGTTTTGTGTGCTGGAAAGCCATATTCACCTTTTGCATTCGGCCAAAAATGTCCGTGCGTATCATTGGTGTGCAATATGGTAAATTGATAGGTTTTATCCTGTTCATATGCCATTGCAGCAGAAGTTGCTAGCACAAGAGGAAGCACGGTAAATAATTTTTTCATAATAAAAAACACCTCTATTTTTGACCGCTCTTTACCTTCGCAGAAAACAAAAATAACAGAGCAAGATGGGAAATAAAAAAGCTATACTCCCGAAAGAAGTATAGCTTTTCAACAAAACATTCTTAGATGAGTACCTGTGCAGGCGCAACATAACCTTGTGGAACTTGTTTCTTATCTTCAAAGGTAACAAATTCCCACGCTTCCTGATCGGCAAGTACAGCACGGAGTAACTTATTATTTAAACCGTGACCAGATTTATAAGCTTTGAAATCACCGATGATGTTATAGCCACACATATAAAGATCGCCAATCGCATCAAGCATCTTATGACGAACTAATTCATCTCTGAAACGTAATCCATCTTCATTTAAGATACGGTAATCATCTAATACGATGGCATTATCTAAGCTACCACCTAGCGCAAGACCTTGAGATTGAAGATACTCAATATCTTTCATGAAACCAAAGGTTCTTGCACGACTAATTTGATGTACGAATGCTTGTGCAGAGAAATCCATCACATAATTACGTACATTTTTACTAATCGCAGGATGATTAAAGTCGATTGTGAAATCTAAACGGAAACCATTGTAAGGTTTAAATTCTGCCCATTTATCACCGTCTTCTACTCGTACATTTTTCTTAATACGAATAAATTTCTTCGGTGCATTTTGTTCTTCAATACCTGCGTCTAAAAGCAAGTAAATGAATGGGCTTGCACTACCGTCCATGATTGGAATTTCAGGTGCATCAACTTCGATAATAATATTATCGATACCTAAACCTGCTAATGCTGCGTTTAAGTGTTCTACGGTTGAAACACGCACACCTTGTTCATTCACAAGTGCAGTACAAAGCATTGTATCGCGCACTGAATCCGCATTCGCAGGGAAAGTCACCGGCGGATTAAGATCGGTACGACAGTAAATCACGCCAGTATTCGGCATAGCCGGGCGCAACGTTAATGTTACTTTTTTACCGCTATGTAAGCCTACACCTGTGACTTTAATGCTTTGTTTTAATGTTCTTTGTTTAATCATCTCTTTTACCTTATTGCTTCACAACAAGATTACTTCTACTCTTATTTCTCATCACGACCAAATGATGCCGGATTAAAGAAATTAGGATTATTTCTTAACTGTTCTAAACGGCTTGGATCAAGCGGTTTATTTAAGTTACCGTATTGCGAATTTTGTTCCTGTGCTGGTTCTGGTTGTGGATTATGTCTTAATGCATCTAAACCATGTAAACCAACTGGCGGTTGTGGCTGAATCGTTTCTTGCGCTACAGGTTGTTGAACTGGAGCTTGTTGTACTGCTGCTTGAGGACGAGCAATCACTACTGGCTCAGCCGCAACAACATCACCTAAACCTGTTGCAACGATTGTTACACGAATCTCATTGCTCATTTCAGGAACTAAACTGGTACCAACAACGATAGTCGCATCTTCTGATGCAAAGCTACCTACTGTGTCACCCACCACGTTAAATTCGTCAAAGCCGAGATCCATACCTGAGGTAATATTAACAAGGATACCTTTAGCATTAGACAGATCGACTTTTTCTAATAAATCATTTTTAATTGCAAGACGTGCTGCTTCTTCTGCACGACCCGCACCTGGTTCACTTTGAGCTGAACCGAAACCAATCATTGCTTGGCCCATTTCCGACATAACGGTTCTTACGTCTGCAAAGTCCACGTTGATTAAACCTGGAGACGTAATCATATCGGAGATGCCCATAACAGAGTTACGTAATACGTCATTGGCAGCAGCAAAAGCATCAATTAACGTTGCATTTTTTGGGAGAACTTTTTGGATTTGTTGGTTAGGAATAATGATCATTGAATCCACGTATTGTGAAAGATCTTTAATCCCTAATTCAGCAAATTGCATACGTTTTTTGCCTTCAAAGCTAAATGGCTTAGTAACAACAGCAACAGTTAAAATGCCTAATTCTTTCGCTACTTTAGCAACGATTGGTGCCGCACCAGTACCTGTACCACCGCCCATACCGGCTGCGATAAAGACCATGTCTGCACCCTCAAGCATTTTACGGATTTCTTCTTGGTCATCTTCAGCCGCTTTACGACCTACATTTGGGTTTGCGCCCGCACCAAGACCTTTCGTTGTTGCCCCACCAATTTGTACAGTTTGTTGAACTTGGCTTTTGCGTAATGCTTGCGCATCGGTATTCACCGCATAGAATACGATTTTACCGTGCTCTTCGCTATCAATTGCACTTTCGCCCAAGAAATTACCATTGAATTCTTGTTGCACCATGTTAGCAACCATGTGGTTAACTGCGTTACCGCCGCCTCCACCAACACCGACAACCTTAATCAGTGCACCTGTTTGCTCTTCAAAATCACCATACTCTGGGTATAACATTTGCTGTTCTCCGTTACTGCTAATACTCTGCTAGCACATTAATAAAAGTTAAATTTTTTCTATTGTAAATGAAAAAGCTAAAATGATCAAAATTCTGATTTCACTTTATTGAAAATATTTTTAAGGCCTTTCCAGAATTTTCTGCCAACACCTTCATCACCATAGTTACTATCTACAGGATCATTATCACTATTTTGATGATGATATTGTAGTAATCCGACTACAGTTGAATATTGCGGGCGATTTACATAATCCGTTAAGCCTGTAATATTCAATGGACTACCAATACGCACTTGGCAACCAAATACATTCGAAGCACAATCTTTTAAGTCTTCAATTTGTGCACCACCACCGGTAATAACGACACCAGCAATTAATTCAAATTTAATATGTTTGCTTTCTAAATCTGCTTTAAGCTTATCTAATTCGTCCTTAACAACGCCTAATAGTTCAATATATCTTGCTGAAGTGATTAAAGATAAATCACTTTTTGTTAAAGCACGTGGCGCTCGACCACCAATACTTGCCACTTCAATTTTTTTATCGCCATGTAGACGCGCTGGATACAATGCACTTGCATAATTCACCTTAATACGTTCGGCTTCTGCACGAGAAACGGTGCATGCATGAGCAATATCATTCGTGACAATATTGCCCGCATAAGGAATAACCTTGCTAAAGCGTAATGAACCATTGGTATAAACCATCACATTCATAGTACCCGCGCCGAAATCGATTAAGCACACGCCTAAGTCTTTTTCATCTTCAGTTAAAACAGAATGTGTTGCTGCAAAGCCGGAGAACACGACCTTATCAACTTGCAAACCACAACGCTCAACCGCTTTTTTCAAGTTATTTTGCCAGTCTTGGTGACAAGCAATTAGGTGTACATTTGCTTTTAAACGGACGCCGTGTAGACCTAATGGATTTTTAATATTAACTTGTTTATCTACCGCGTATTCTTGAGGAATAATGTGTAATAAAGAAAGGCCTTCAGGTAATTTTACTGAGCTTGCTGTATGTAAAGCATCATCAATCTCTTCTTGAGTCACTTCATTTTCAGAAATAGCAACAAAACCGCTCTCATTCAGGCTTTGAATATGTTCACCCGTAATTGCAAGAGTCACACTCATAATTTGGCAATCAGCCATTGATTCAGCCGCTTCAATAGCACGTTGGATAGAGTTAACAACGGCATCTAAATCAGTAATACTGCCACGATCAATCCCTTTCGATGGACAACTACCCACGCCAAGTACATTTACTACTCCATCAGGAAGCACTTCCCCAACGACAGCAACAACTTTTGATGTACCAACTTCAAGACCTACAATTACTTTCGGTTCCAACTCTTTTGCCATTTTCTTATTACACCCAATGAATTATTTTTATTTCTCTGTCAATCCAACCGCTGCTGATGCAGATGCATAGCGCAAATCTACATAATCAATTCGTTTACCTTCAGGCACTTCAATTTGTGGGTAAATCGTTACAAATCGATCTAATTTAGGTTTCCAATCTCCACGCCCAAGTTTCAATACTATATCATTATCTAGCGTAACTTGCCACGCACCACGATCATCAATTGCCACACCTTTAACCACCAAATTTTTCGCCTTAAAATCAGCAAAAATTTGATTCCAAGCCTCTAAGACCTTCAAGCTTTGATAATCTGGGCCACCTAAATAAGGTAAAGCTTTTTCTTTTAACTTATCCATCGGCAATTGGAAAACCGTTCCCTCTTTTGTGACGAACTCTGTTTTATTCCAAATTGCAACTGGCTGATATTCTGACAGCCAAATACTTAAACGATTTGGCCAAATTTTACGAACCACCGCACCTTTTACCCAAGGAATCGTTTCAAGCTGCTCTTGAATTTGCTTAACGTCTTGTCCCCAGAAGCCCTTGAGAGAGCCCATTTTGAGTAATACATCTTGCACATCTGGATAAGTGGTAAATTCATTTTGCCCCACTAATGCATAGGCTGTAATTTTTCTATCACCGTCTAAGCTTTCAAGCCAACTCTGCCAGTTTGAATAAACGAAATACCCTAGCCCCGCACAAAGTAACACCAAAGCAAGTTTAATCTGCAACATAAAACGGAATTTACCTTCTCCGTTAGATGAGCGACCAAATTGCGTTGGCGGTGTATTTTTGCGCTTAATTACATTCATTACGCACTCAACTCCAAAATTTTCACGACGAGTTGTTCAAATGAAATACCGACTGTTGACGCAGATTTAGGGAATAAACTGTGACTTGTCATGCCTGGGTTCGTGTTTACTTCGACTAAACGGAAATTACCTTGTGCATCAGTCATCACATCAATACGACTCCAACCACGACAACCCACAACGTCATAAGCACGTTTAACTAATTTCGCTAATTCTTCTTCACGTTCAGCTGAAAGGCCAGCAGGGCAAAAATATTGAGTGTTATCTGAAATATATTTCGCATCATAATCATAAAACTCACCTTCTGGCACAATACGAACAGCAGGCAATACTTCGCCACCTAAAACAGGTACAGTTAATTCATCGCCAGCCAACCATTCTTCAATCAAAATGGTGTTATCAAATTTAAGTGCATAATCGACCGCACTTTTTAATTCTTCGACTGCTTTTACTTTCGTTAAACCCACACTTGAACCTTCAAGAGATGGCTTAACCATCAAAGGTAAACCTAATTTTTCGACCACAGCTTGTGGGTTTAGTTCGTGAGCGTTTTCTTTGGTCACGATCTCCATATCGGCAACAGGTAAACCAAAGGCTTTCCATAACATTTTAGTACGCATTTTATCCATGGTTAACGCGGAAGCCATCACGCCACAACCCGTATAAGGCAAACCGATTTGTTCTAATAAACCTTGCATGGTGCCATCTTCACCACCGCGACCATGTAAAATGTTAAAGACACGATCAAAACCATCAGCCTTTAAATTCGCAACATTATATTCTTTAGGATCGATACCATACGCATTATAACCTTGACTCACTAATGCGTTTAACACAGCAGCACCTGAATTAAGAGACACTTCACGTTCAGCTGATGTGCCGCCTAACAACACAGCAATTTTTTCTTGTTTTAAATTCATTGTTTTATCCTGTTTTCTTTTTATTTTTCATCAAAAGTGCGGTTATTTTTCGATGTATTTATGCTTTCCAACGTTCAGCTAAACCACGAGAAATTTTGCTTACACTTCCCGCACCTTGGGCAAGAATTAAATCGCCATCTTGAATAATTTGATCTAACACATCACTGAGTTGTTCCGTATCAGAAACTAAAATTGGATCAACTTTTCCTAGATTACGAATAGAACGACAAAGTGCTTTACTATCTGCACCGACAATTGGCGCTTCACCTGCCGCATAGACATCTAACATAATCAATGCATCCACTTGGGATAATACTTGCACGAATTCATCAAATAAATCGCGAGTACGTGAATAACGGTGAGGCTGGAAGATCATGACAATACGTTTATCTCCCCAACCTTCACGTGCCGCTTTAATTGTTACATCAACTTCTGTTGGGTGATGACCATAATCATCCACTAAGCGTACTTTACCATTTGGACGAATAAACTCGCCTAATTGGTCAAAACGTCTGCCCGCACCTTGGAAATCAGCAAGTGCTTCTAAAATCGCTTCATTGCCAATGCCTTCTTCTTTTGCCACAGCAAGTGCTGCCGTCGCATTTAACGCATTGTGTTTACCCGGTACATTCAATAATACATTAATACATTCACCACTTGGACAAACTACGGTGTAATGACCTTGGAAACCAGTTTGTTCATAATCTTCGATACGATAGTCAGCATGTTCACTGAAACCATAAGTTAACACTTGGCGTCCAACTTGAGGAACAAGTTCCATTAATACCGCATCATCTGCGCACATCACCGCTAAACCGTAGAATGGTAAGTTATGTAAGAACTTCACGTAAGTGGCTTTCATCTTTTCAAAGTCACCGCCATACGTATCCATATGATCCGGTTCAATATTGGTTACCACAGAAACCATAGGTTGCAAGTGTAGGAAAGATGCATCACTTTCATCCGCTTCTGCGATTAAATAACGGCTTGCACCTAAATGCGCGTTTTTACCGGCTGATTTAACTAAACCACCATTAACGAAGGTTGGATCCAGTTTCGCTTGAGTATAAATCATAGAAATCATGGCTGTAGTGGTGGTTTTACCATGGGTACCCGCCACCGCAATACCATGACGAAAACGCATAATTTCAGCCAACATTTGTGCTCGCTGAATCACAGGAATACGATTTTGTTTAGCAGCGATTAATTCGGGGTTATCTTCATGGATCGCGCTTGATACAACAACGACACTTGCCCCTTGCACATTTTCCGCTTGGTGACCAATGAAAATTTTTGCGCCAGCTTGAGCAAGACGTTGAGTCACTACACCATCTGCAATATCGGAACCAGAGATATCATAACCTTCATTTAATAAAATTTCGGCAATTCCACTCATACCGGCACCACCGATACCAATGAAATGAATTTGTTGAACCCGACGCATCTCAGGGATAATCTTTCTAATTTCGTCCGAAATATGTTTCATATTATTTCACCTTTATTTTTAACCGCACTTTTAGGTTGCGAGTGTATTACCGCCCTCTCAACCTCTCTATTCTTATTTCGCGTTTTCTACAATAACATCAGCTACACGTTTAGCCGCTAATGGTGCTGACATTTCTTTTGCCTTAATCGCCATCGCTAGCAAAGTTTCACGATCTGTTTTTTCTAAGAAATCGACCAACACATCCGCATTTAATTCATTCTGCTGAACAATTTTTGCTGCACCTACATCGGCAAGATATTTCGCATTTAAATATTGTTGTTGATCTTTATGCTGGAATGGTACAAAAATTGCTGGTGTCCCCACTGCTGCTAATTCACATACCGTTAAAGCACCAGATCGACAAATCACCACATCTGCCCAAGCGTAGGCTTCTGCCATATCATCGATAAACTCTGTAATTTTGACCGAATCTGCGTGTTCACCATAAAGTGCGGTCACGCTTTCAACAGAACCTTTACCCACTTGATGACGCACTTCTAGTTTATCTGCCAAACGAGCAACAACTTGTGGGATAGTCTGATTGAGTACGCGAGCCCCTTGGCTTCCCCCCACAACGAGCACTCTCAGTTTTCCACTTCTTTCTGAAAAACGCGCTTGTGGTGATGGCATTTCAAATAAATCTTGGCGAACTGGGTTTCCTACAACTTCGGCATCTTTGAATGCAGTTGGAAAAGCTTGTAATACACGTGTCGCAATTTTAGCCAACCATTCATTGGTTAAGCCTGCTACGGCATTTTGTTCATGTAAAATAACTGGCACGCCACAAAGTTTTGCAGCGATACCACCAGGGCCTGATACATAACCGCCCATGCCTAATACCGCATTAGGTTGATATTCTTGAATAATTTTACGAGCTTGCAATACTGCTCTTAAAATAGCAAAAGGGGCACCAAGTAATGCTTTAATGCCTTTTCCACGCAACCCTGAAATTTGAATAAAACGAATAGGAATGCCATGTTTGGGTACAAGCTGTGCTTCCATGCGATCTTTAGTACCTAACCAGCAAATTTCCCAACCTTCTTTTTGTAAGGTTTGAGCAACAGCAATGGCAGGAAAAACATGTCCACCCGTACCACCTGCCATAACTAATAATTTTTTACTCATAAATATCCCTAATCATCTCTCAAACGCGCTTGACCACCACGTTGTAATCTATTTTCATGGTCAATACGCAATAAAATCCCTACGGTTGCCGACATAATAATGATACTTGAACCGCCGTAACTCACTAATGGGAAAGTTAAACCTTTTGTTGGTAACATCCCTAAGGCCATGCCTAGATTGACGAAACCTTGGAAGAAAATCCAGAAACTAATACCTAAAGCAAAAAAGCCACGGAAACGCTGTTCTAACATGAGAGATTCACGTCCAATTTTCATCGCACGGAAAATCAATAAACCTAAAAGAATGACAACAACAAAAATACCAATAAAACCGAATTCTTCACCAATAATCGCCATGATAAAGTCAGTATGTGCTTCAGGAAGATAATCGAGTTTTTGAATAGAGTTACCGAGCCCTTCCCCACTAATTTCACCACGACCAAACGCCATCAATGAATTCGTTAACTGGAATCCTGTTCCGTAAGGATCTTTAAACGGCTCTAAGAAACCGGTAAAACGTTTTAAACGATAAGAGGCAGAGAGAACCAGCCATACAAAGAGAAGTATGCCTGTACCAATTAGCAAAATAAATTGCCAAAAATTTGCACCGACAATAAAAAGCATACCGAAAGTGATCACAAATAGTACCACTGTACTCCCTAAGTCAGGTTGAGCGAGTAAGAATACACCTAATACCCCCATCACAATGAAAGGCTTAACCGCACTGAATTTTTTACCTCTAACTTCATCATAACGACGCGTAAAATAGCTCGCGAGGAAACAGGTTAAAGCTAACTTCGCAAATTCCGCAGGCTGGAAATTTAAAATCCCTAAAGAAATCCAACGTTTAGCACCATTAACAGAAGTCCCGATACCAAGAACTAGTATTAATAAAACAATAGCTAACAAGAAGACTTTTGCGTGCCACTTTTCCCATTGAGAAGAAGAAATTTGGAGAGTTAAATAACAAGTCGCTAAAGAAAGTAAGACATAAACAGCATCACGTTTAGCAAAATAGAATGTATCATTAAATACGCGTGCACTGTAAGGCATTGAAGCAGAAGTTACCGCTACTAAACCAATCAGTAATAGCACGACAAAAAGCCAAAACAATGCGCGATCATAGAGCAACCCTTGCGGCGTCACTCTCGCCCATTGTTCATAATTTTGTTTAATTTTATTGATAAATTCCATTACTACCCTAATTTTTAAGCTAATTTTGCTAGACGAGTAAACTCTTCGCCACGTTTTTCAAAAGAGGAAAACTGATCCAAACTTGCACAAGCGGGAGATAATAACACCATATCGCCTGATTTTAAATGTGGACGTAAAAATGAAATGGCTTGTTCCATGGTTTCAAACAAATGACTTTGGCTTGAAAGTGCCGCAAGTTGTTTTCCATCTCGACCAAAACAATACGTTGAAATATGAGGTTGGTTGATTAAATCGGCTAGTTCAGAAAAATCTGCACCTTTACCATCGCCACCTAATAAAAGGTGTAACGTTCCCTCAACATATAACCCAGCCAATGCCGCAACCGTGCTGCCCACATTAGTCGCTTTAGAATCATTAATCCAACGAATGCCATTCGCTTGATGGGCTAATTGGAAACGATGGTCTAGGCCTTTAAATTGACGAAGTGCGGTACGAATTGCCTCTAAATTTATGCCTACTGCTTGCGCTAACGCTGTCGCCGCTAAAATATTCATGTAATTATGACGACCAACCAAGATTGCTTCATCACAAGGTAAAATGACTTCCTCTTTCGCCATTAAGTACTGTTTACCATTTTCGGTTTTCAACCAGTAATCCGCTTGATTTTCAGCAAAAGACACCACTTTCTTAGCTTGATTTTCACCTTCGCCAAAAGTGAGTTTATCTTCTAAATTAACTACTGCGGTTTCCGCATTGTGGTAAATGCGTAATTTTGCTTGGCGATAATCTTCTAAATCCACATAGCGATCCATGTGATCTTCAGTCACATTAAGCACAGTCGCTGCAGCCGCTTTCAAACTGTTAGTGGTTTCAAGTTGGAAACTGGAAAGCTCTAATACATAAAGATCGCAATCTTCATTTAATAATGACAACGCAGGAATACCAATGTTTCCGCCCATGCCCACTTTTATTCCCGCAGCTTTCGCCATTTCATAGACTAATGTTGTTACAGTGCTTTTACCGTTAGAGCCTGTAATCCCGACAATTGGCTTGGTGGCAGCTCGACAGAATAATTCGATATCCCCAATCACTTCCACACCTGCTGAAAGTGCGGTCTGAATTTCAGGTGTTTTTACCGCAAGTCCCGGGCTAATGACAATAATATCGCTTTCAAGTAACCATTGTTGATTTAGACTACCCGTGTGTAAAGGAACATTTTTAGGTAATTGATCTGCGCCTGCTGGATGTTGACGAGTATCAATCACCCGGATATTAGCTTGTTGAGATTGAAGATATTCAACGCAAGAAAGGCCTGTTTTTCCAAGGCCTATGATGGTAATAGTTTTATTTTGATATAAAGTTGTCATGTTGTTTTTCTTCTCTCGTATTCTGGGATCGCGCAGGGTGCAACAAGTGCACCCTACAAAAATTATCTTAGTTTGAGCGTTACAAGCCCCATCAACACCAACATTAAGGAGATAATCCAAAACCGAATAATCACTCTTGGTTCTGGCCAACCTTTTAATTCAAAGTGGTGATGAATCGGCGCCATTCTAAAAATACGTTGTTTTCTTAATTTGTAAGAACCCACTTGCAAAATCACAGACAAGGCTTCAACAACAAATACACCGCCCATAATCACTAATAAGAATTCTTGGCGAACAAGGATGGCAACAACACCAAGAGCGCCACCAAGTGCTAGAGAACCTACATCGCCCATAAAGACTTGAGCTGGATAAGTGTTAAACCATAAGAATCCTAAGCCTGCCCCTACGATTGCAGTACAGAACACCACAACTTCAGAACTATATTTAATGTAAGGAATATGTAAGTATTCTGCAAAATTAACGTTACCGGTCGCCCATGCAATCAAAGCAAATGCACCTGCGACTAACGCTGTTGGCATGATGGCAAGACCATCTAAACCGTCAGTTAAGTTTACCGCATTACCTGTGCCCACAATCACAAAGTAAGACAACACAATATAGAATAAACCTAATTGCGGCATGATATCCTTGAAGAATGGAATCACTAAACGGGTCGCATCTGTATCATGACCTAACCAATACAACCAAATGATCGCCACTAATGCGACGACTGACATCCAGAAATATTTCCAACGCGCAATTAAACCATCGGTATTTTTACGCGTGATTTTACGGAAATCATCCACAAAGCCAATGGCACCATAGCCAAACAATACAAATAAGCAAATCCAAACGTAAGGATTCGTTAAGTTAGCCCATAATAACGTACTGACACCAATGGAGAATAAAATCATCACACCGCCCATAGTTGGCGTACCTTTTTTCGCAAAGTGACTTTCAGGACCATCATTACGCACTTCTTGGCCAAATTTTAAAATTTGAAGGCGTTTGATCACTTTAGGACCAATCCATAAAGAAATGAAAAGTGCGGTCAATAATGCCAAAATTGCACGTACGGTAATATAGGAAATGGCATTGAATGCCGTTTCATAGCGAACTAAATATTCAGCAAGCCAAACTAACATAAGCTATCCTTTAATGAATAAATCGTCTCTTCCATTTTCATTGAGCGCGAGCCTTTCGCTAATACGACGACTTTTTGGTTTTCTTGTAATTTCTGTTTAATAATATCTAACGCATAAGCTGTCAATTCAGCTTTATCTGTAAAATGTTTTCCCAAAACAGCTTCAGAAATGACCGCACTTTCTGTTCCGTAAGAAAGCACTAAATCTAATTTAGCTTGTTTTGCGTGCTCGCCCACTTGTTGATGACATTTTAGGCTATCCTCGCCTAATTCTTTCATATCGCCCACAAGTAAAATACGAAAAGCATCGTAACCTTTTAAAACATCAATCGCCGCTTGTAAAGAATCCACATTTGCATTGTAAGTATCATCTAATAAAAGGAGATTTTCATTCACTTGAATCGGGAATAAGCGTCCTTTTACTTGAGAGCGATGTTCAAGACCTGCTTTTACATCAGCAAGACTCGCGCCCACATTCATAGCAAGTGCGGTCGCTGCCAACGCATTTTTTACATTATGCTCACCTAAATAAGGCAAATTAATTTCAATACTACCTTTTGGTGAAACTAACGTAAACATCGAGCCATTAGATGAATGTTTTACATTTTCAGCTTTGTAATCGCCACCATTAAAATATTGAATAGCATGGAAACCAATTTCTTTTTGCCACAATTCAATATAATTATGTTCACTGTTAATAATCGCCACGCCATTTTGGGTTAAACCACGATAGATTTCCCCTTTCGCACGTGCTACACCTTCAATTGAACCAAATCCTTCTAAATGTGCAGCCGCTACATTATTCACTAATGCGGCTTCAGGCTGAGCAAGATGCGTGGTGTAATCAATTTCACCTTGATGATTGGCACCTAATTCAATAACGGCAAATTTATGTTGTTCGGTTAAGCGTAATAACGTTAATGGTACGCCAATATCGTTGTTGAAATTACCATTAGTGAATAAAACTGCTTCTGGATTGCCCGATGTTTGTTGCAGAATGGATGCTGTCATCTCTTTCACCGTCGTTTTACCCGATGAACCTGTCATCGCCACAGTTCGAGGATTAATTTTTTCACGCAACCATTTTGCTAATTGACCAAGGGCTAAACGTGTATCTGCAACAACTAATTGTGGTGTTGCAATTTCGGCATTGAGGTGTTGCACAACTAAGGCTGTCGCACCTTGCTCAACGGCTTTATCTAAGTATTGATGTGCATCAAAATGCTCACCTTTTAATGCAAAGAAAAGTGAGTTGGATAAAGCTTTACGTGTATCAGTATTAATATTTTCAACAACAACTTGCCCATCCCCAATAAGACTAGCATTGAAAATTTGGGCAAGCTGCTGAGTTGTTAGTTTAATCATTCTGTTTTTTATTTTTTCGTTAAATAGGCTTCAGCCACTTCTTGATCGGAGAAATGAAGTGTTTTATCCCCAATGATCTGATAGTTTTCATGACCTTTACCGGCAATCACAATCACGTCATTTTCAACGGCATTCTCAATGGTAAATTTGATGGCCTCTTCACGATCTGGAATCACACCAACATCTTCCATTCGGCTAAAACCTGCAAGGATATCTGCTTCAATTTTATTTGGGTCTTCTGTACGAGGATTATCTTTGGTCACAATGACTAAATCGGCGAATTGCTCAGCAGCTTTTGCCATCAATGGACGCTTGCCTGCATCACGATCACCACCACAACCAAAGATACACCAAAGTTTACCTTTACAATGTTGACGAGCAGAATTCAATGCTTTTTCTAATGCATCTGGAGTATGCGCATAGTCAACGATAACGGTTGGTTTTCCTGCTTTTTTAATTAATTCCATTCTTCCATTTACTCCTTTTAGCTGTGAAACAGTACGGATAAGATCATCGAAAGAATAACCTAAAGCCAATAAAACAGCCGTGGCTAACAACAGATTACTCACGTTAAAAGCGCCAATTAATGGGCTATGTAATGTGCCATTCCCCCAACTTGATACAAACTCAATGACTGCTCCTTCATGAGTAAAACGAATTTGAGTAGCATAAAGCCATTGTTGAGATGTTGGATGGAAATTGGGGTGACAGCTGACTGCGATACCATTTGGTAATTCATTTAACCATGCGGCCCCTATTGGATCGTCAGCATTAAGAATTTGTACTTCAGGTGCTAAATCAACGAAAAAACGTTTTTTAGCTTCCGCATATTTTTCCATTGTTTCATGATAATCCAAATGATCGCGACTTAAATTGGTAAAAATAGCGGCTTTAAATTTGAGTGCTTCAACACGATGTTGAACTAAACCATGTGAAGACACTTCGATAGAAGCAAAATCAGCCCCTTTCTCTACAAAATCAGCGAGGTTTTCTTGAACTTCAACGGCTGAACCTGTGGTATTTTTTGCATCCTTAACTTGACCTAATAAACCATTACCAATCGTGCCCATAACCGCTGCTTTATGACCTAACAGCGTAGCCCATTGAGCTAATAATTGAGAAACGGTGGTTTTACCATTTGTTCCAGTCACACCAACTAAAGTCAATTTTTCGGAAGGATTATCATAAAATTGACCTGCTAATGCTGAAAGATGAGCTGATAAATGATAGAAGTGAATCACTGGCACATTATTTTGCCATTCGATGTTTAAATGCTCGTTTTCTAAATCTGTTTCTAAAACGACCGCACTTGCACCAGAAGAAATGGCTTGAGGCACAAATTGACTCGCATCAAAACGATGTCCCTTTACTGCCACAAACAAATCACCTTGGGTCACTTTGCGGCTGTCTAACACCATCGCCTTCACATTAATGTCTGAAAGCACCGGAAGATCAAAAAGTGCGGTCAATTTTTTCATTGTTTTGCCTTTTCTTAATTCATTTTTTCAAATTTTTGATCGCTTAAGCGAACAGTGCGTCTTGCTGTTTTTTCTGTTGGTTCTGCATCTGGTGCAATACCATTTGCACGTAATGCATAGCCCATAATGCTTGAGAATACTGGCGCAGATACCGCACCACCATAGTACTGCCCTGCTTTCGGATCGTTAATCAAAATAACTAATGCATAACGTGGATCGCTAATTGGTGCAATACCCGCTGTAAATGCCACATATTTATTGACATAGTGACCATTTTCAATCTTACGTGCCGTACCTGTTTTCACACCAACACGATAACCTTCAACCATCGCACGTTTATTTTTGATTGCCACTTTCTCTAACATACCCACGACGTCTTTCGTAATTTTTTCAGAGAAGACACGTTGACCAATGACTGGCGGATCGACTTTTGTGATAGAAAGCGGACGATAAATCCCGAAGCTACCTAAAGTTGCATAAGCGCGTGCAATTTGTAATGGTGTTGAAGTGATACCATAACCATAAGCTACCGTAGCACGTTCGATATCCGCCCAACGTTTACGGTTTGCATTTAATACACCGCGTTGTTCACCAATTAAACCTAACTCGGTATCTTTACCTAAACCTGCATTTTGGTAAGTTTCCATTAATGCTGAAGGTGGCATACGTAACGCAAGACGGCTCACACCACGGTTACTGGAGTTAATCAAAATTTCATCTAAGGTTTGTTGTGGACGAGGTGCCACGTCGACAATTTCTTTACCACTTACGGTAAATGAACCTGTATTAATTACCTCATCACGTCTCACTGCGCCACGTTGAAGTGCGGTCAACACAACGAAAGGTTTTACGGTTGAACCGGGTTCAAATGTGTCAGTAATGGCACGGTTACGTTTTAACTCGTCTTTTACATTAGCCAAATTATTTGGGTTATAAGAAGGTGCGGTTGCCATGGCTAATACTTCACCGGTACGAACATCCACTAATACGGCTGTGCCTGATTCTGCGTTGTTCTCAGTTACCGCTTTTTTGATTTCACGATACACCATGGATTGTAACTTTTCATCAATACTTAGGGTGACATCTTGTGCATCGTATTTTTTCTCATCCGCAATATGTTCAACCACGTTACCACGTTTATCTTTACGCACAACGCGAGCACCGTCTTTCCCCACTAACATTGAGTTGAAGCTTGCCTCAACCCCTTCAATCCCTTTACCATCAATATTAGTAAAACCGACTAATTGAGCCGCTTCTTCTACGCGAGGATAAAAACGACGTGGCTCAGTCTCTAATGAAATACCTTTAATTTTGAGGTCACGGATATAATTTGCTTTGCCCGCTTCTACTTGACGTGCTAAATACAAGAAACCTGATTTTGGATTTTTCTCAATTTTTTTCACCAACTCAGCAGGTGTCATATTTAATTCGTTAGCAAGGGCTTTGATACGTTCTTTATCCTCTAATGCATTTTCTTTTAACATTAAACGAGGTTCAGCCACGATCGCGCTCATCGGCACACTCACCGATAACAATTGACCGTTACGATCTAAAATTGAACCACGAACAGAAAGC
>CABQSN010000015.1:0-18506 GCA_902466845.1 uncultured Haemophilus sp. | reverse complement strand
TTTTCCAAGTTCCGTAATACGCCAAAAAGTGCGGTCATTTTTAACCGCACTTTCTCCATTTCGGAGTTTGACTGGTAACGCTTGAAACAACACATCGCCTAATGCAGCACGATAATAATTAGCGGACCAAGACAACCAATCCCAAGTTGTGGAATTAAAAAGTGATTCAGCATCAAGCACATCAATAATCGGTTTTAACTTTTCTTTTGCTACATCCGAAGAAGCTGGCAAATCCACCACGATCCCGACTCGTTTTTGCGAACCAAAAGGCACCAACACTCGTCCACCAACGATTGGCGTCAAGTCGGGCGAATAGAGATAATCAAAAAATTGGGGGAGCGGTACGGCTAATGCAACTCGGACAATATTCATAACAAAAAACAATTAAAAATTTTCGCTATTATACGGGAATTAGGTGGAAAAATCCCACAACCTTGCCTTTTAGTGTATAATCGCCGCCAATTTTAATTGAGCGAATAAAAACCATGACAGAAGAGCAAAAAACCTTTGCTGATCAAAAACGTAAAACCGTTGAAACGGCTGAATTTACAGAAGATGGTCGTTATAAACGTAAAGTTCGTAGCTTTGTATTGCGGACAGGTCGCTTAAGTGACTTTCAAAAAAATATGATGAATGATCACTGGGCTGATCTTGGATTAGATTATCAAAACGCCCCTTTTGATTTTGCCGCGATTTATGGCAATACGAATCCCGTTATATTAGAAATTGGCTTCGGAATGGGGAAATCTTTAGTGGATATGGCTGAAGCGAATCCTGATAAAAATTATCTCGGTATTGAAGTGCACACGCCTGGTGTGGGTGCCTGTATTGCTTATGCGGTAGAAAAAGGCGTGAAAAACCTTCGCGTGATTTGCCATGATGCCACTGAAATTTTACGTGATTGTGTGAAAGACGGCGAATTGGGCGGTTTACAGCTTTTCTTCCCAGACCCTTGGCATAAAACAAAACATCATAAACGCCGTATTGTTCAACCGCACTTTGTAGAGCAAGTCGTGCAAAAATTACAACCAAATGGCTTTATTCATATGGCAACAGACTGGGAAAACTATGCGGAACAAATGCTCGAGGTTCTTTCAGCTAATGAAAATTTAGTCAATACTGCCGAACAAGATTATATTCCACGTCCTGATTTCCGCCCTCTTACAAAATTTGAGGCGCGCGGTCATCGCTTAGGTCACGGTGTGTGGGATTTATACTTTAAGAAAAAATAATCATCGAGATGATGACGATACCCATTACCTTAACATAGGAGAACATTGAAAATGAAAACTCGTAATCAACGTCAACGTAAAAAACTTCACTTAGCTGAATTCCAAGAATTAGGCTTTTTAGTGAATTGGCAATTTGCTGAAGGAACCAGCATCGAAACTATCGATGAAACCGTTGATCGTTTTATTGCTGAAGTGATTCAACCAAACGGCTTAGCTTATGAAGGTAGCGGCTATTTACATTGGGAAGGCTTAGTTTGCTTAGAAAAAATTGGCAAATGTGATGAAAGCCATCGCCAATTAGTACAAAAATGGTTAGAAGAGAATAAATTGCAACAAATCGAAATCAGTGAATTATTCGATATTTGGTGGGATTACCCAACAAAAAACGCATAATATTTTAAGCACACTTCAGGGCGGATTATCCGCCCTATTTAATAATCATTTTCACTTATATTTTAACAATTTATTTACATTCCTAATTTCCTTTCAAAATATCCTTGATCTACCTCAAGAAAAGTGTATATTTCTTAAAAACTACTCCTTTTAGGTAGTTACTATTTTGTTATCGGAGCTAGATAATGCTCCCCTTGAAAATACCGAACTTTAAAGAAAAATATGGCGATTGAAAATCCTTCTCGCAGACAATTATTACGTGGGCAATTTTTACAATCGTTACATTCTGAAAACGCTAAAATTCAAGGTATAAATGCTATCCGTCCACCTTGGTCGGTAAACGAAGCAGACTTTACAGATAAATGTACTCGATGCGGTGATTGCATACTGATATGTGAAACCCAAATTATCGTAAAAGGCGATGGCGGTTTCCCTGAAATACAATTTGACAAGGGCGAATGCACTTTCTGCCAAAAATGTGTTTTAGTCTGTGAACAACCGATTTTTCGTTCATTAGAAGAAGAGCCTTGGGCACATAAAGTTGAGATTACAACGCAGTGCCTAACCGAAAATCGAGTGGAATGTCGAAGTTGCCAAGATAGCTGTCCGATGAATGCCATCCGTTTTCGATTGCAACTTGGTGGTGTAGCAAAACCCATATTGGATTTAGAAAGCTGTAATGGTTGTGGCGCTTGCCTAAGTGTTTGCCCGACAAAAGCAATAAAAATTTTTAATATTGAAACAAATATCGATGAGTCAATTTAGCGAAAATGAGAACTGGTATGTATGCAGCATTGTTGTGCAAGCCAGACCAGAAAAACTTAACCAAGTCAAAGAAGCCATTTTAGCGATTCCAACCGCTGAGATTCATGGCGAAAAATCTGATGAAGGCAAATTGGTGGTCACCCTTGAAAGTAACCGTCAATTAGCATTAGCGGATCTTATGGATGAAATTAAAGATATCCCAGGAGTAATTGTCGTTTCTTTAATTTCTAATTACTTAGATGAAAAATAAATAATTTAGGTATACATGCCATTTTGTATATTCTAAAAAATTCAACAACGAGTGGGGAAAACTATGGAACTTAATCGTAGAGATTTTATGAAAGCCAATGCTGCGCTTGCAGCAGCAGCGGCTGCCGGTATGACCATCCCTGTTAAACAGGTTGATGCGGCAGAAGATATGGGCATCAAATGGGATAAAGCGCCATGTCGTTTCTGTGGTACAGGATGTAGCGTATTGGTAGGAACCAAAGATGGTCGAGTTGTCGCAACTCAAGGTGACCCAGATGCAGAGGTAAACCGTGGTTTAAACTGTATCAAAGGTTACTTCCTTTCTAAAATCATGTACGGTGCAGACCGTGTACAAACTCCGTTATTACGTATGAAAGATGGTAAATTCCATAAAGAAGGTGACTTTACACCTGTTTCTTGGGATCAAGCTTTCACTATCATGGCGGAAAAAATCAAAGACATCTTGAAGAAAAAAGAACCAAATGCTGTTGGGATGTTCTCTTCCGGTCAAACAACCATCTACGAAGGTTACGCAAAAGTA
The DNA here is from genome assembly GCA_902466845.1 of uncultured Haemophilus sp. Classification (GTDB taxonomy): domain Bacteria; phylum Pseudomonadota; class Gammaproteobacteria; order Enterobacterales; family Pasteurellaceae; genus Haemophilus_D. Next base: position 15,326 of record CABQSN010000015.1, on the reverse strand, counting down.
AAACTTTGGAAAGCTGGTTTCCGTTCTAATACTATCGACCCGAATGCTCGTCACTGTATGGCGTCTGCAGCGGTTGCGTTTATGCGTACATTTGGTATGGATGAACCAATGGGTTGCTATAACGATATCGAAAAAACTGATGCGTTTGTGCTTTGGGGTTCAAACATGGCGGAAATGCACCCAATTTTATGGTCTCGTATTTCTGACCGTCGTCTTTCTTCTGATAATGTGAAAGTGGTGGTTATGTCAACATTCGAACATCGTTCGTTTGAATTAGCTGATGTACCTATCGTCTTTAATCCACATTCAGACCTTGCAATCCTTAACTACATCGCAAACTACATTATCCAAAACGATAAAGTAAACTGGGATTTTGTTAATAAACACACTAAATTCAAACGTGGTGAAACCGATATCGGTTATGGTTTACGTCCTGAGCACCCACTTGAAGTTGCTGCAAAAAACCGTAAAACAGCGGGTAAAATGTACGATTCTGATTTTGAAGAATTCAAGAAAATCGTTGCACCTTATACATTAGACGAAGCACATCGTATTTCTGGTGTGCCAAAAGATCAGCTTGAAACACTCGCAAAAATGTATGCAGATCCAGAACAGAATTTAGTATCTTACTGGACAATGGGCTTTAACCAACACACTCGTGGTGTATGGGTTAACCACATGATCTATAACGTACACTTATTAACCGGTAAAATTTCTAAACCAGGTTGTGGTCCATTCTCATTAACTGGTCAGCCTTCAGCTTGTGGTACCGCACGTGAAGTAGGTACTTTCGTTCACCGTTTACCAGCAGACATGGTAGTAACCAATCCAAAACACGTTGAAATTACAGAGAAAAAATGGAAATTACCAAAAGGCACTATCCCAACTGTACCTGGCTATCCAGCGGTACAACAAAGCCGTGCCTTAAAAGACGGTAAACTAAATTTCTTATGGCAAATGTCCACCAACAACATGCAAGGCGGTCCGAATATCAATGACGAAATTTTCCCTGGTTGGCGTAACCCTGAGAACTTTATCGTTGTTTCAGACCCTTACCCATCAGTTTCTGCTGTTGCGGCTGACTTAATTCTTCCAACTTGTATGTGGGTAGAAAAAGAAGGGGGTTATGGTAACGCTGAACGTCGTACCCAATTATGGCGTCAACAAGTAAAAGGCCCAGGTGAGTCTCGTTCTGACTTATGGCAAATTGTTGAATTTGCTAAATACTTCAAAACTGATGAAGTATGGGGTGAAGAGTTATTAGCTCAAATGCCTGAATATCGTGGCAAAACCTTATACGAAGTGCTTTACGAAAATGGTGAAGTAAACAAATTTAAAGTACCAACGGATGTTCCGGGATACATCAATGATGAAGCCGATCACTTTGGTTACTACCTACAAAAAGGTTTATTCGAAGAATACGCTGACTTCGGTCGTGGTCATGGTCATGACTTAGCACCATTCGATACTTATCACCAAGTACGTGGTTTACGTTGGCCGGTTGTTGACGGTAAAGAAACCTTATGGCGTTACCGTGAAGGCTTTGACCCGTATGTCAAACCAGGTGAAGATATCGCATTCTATGGCTATCCAGATAAAAAAGCGATTATTCTAGGTGTTCCTTATGAAGCACCTGCAGAATCACCGGATGAAGAATATCCATTATGGTTATGTACTGGTCGTGTACTTGAGCACTGGCATACCGGTACCATGACTCGTCGTGTACCTGAATTACACCGTGCATTCCCGAACAACTTAGTTTGGATGCACCCTGCGGATGCGAAAAAATATGGCTTACGTCATGGGGATAAAGTGAAGTTAATCACTCGTCGTGGTGAAATGATCACTTACTTAGATACCCGTGGTCGTAACAAATGTCCTCAGGGCTTAATTTATACCACCTTCTTTGATGCGGGTCAGCTTGCGAACAAATTAACATTGGATGCAACCGACCCAATCTCTGGCGAAACCGACTTCAAAAAATGTGCGGTTAAAGTGGAAAAAGCGTAGGATTTTCCTTTCGTTTCTAGTCGCTCCTCTCTTTCAAGAGAGGGGAATTTAAAATAAGAGCGGTCAAATTTTGCAACATTTTTACAAAATCAGACCGCTTATAAAAGGAAACGCAGATGAAACTTGATCCTAACCGTCGTCAGTTTCTAAAAAACGTGACAAGAACGGCAGCTGGAGTATGTGGAGTTGGAGTGATTCTTGGCTTACAGCAACAACAAGCTAAAGCTAAAGAAGGAATCGCCTTACGTCCACCTGGTGCTTTACCGGAAAAGGATTTCTTGGCAGCTTGTACCCGCTGCGGACAATGTGTCCAAGCGTGTCCATATGATATGTTGTATCTAGCCTCGCTAATTTCTCCAATGGAAGCTGGCACACCTTATTTTATCGCTCGGGATAAACCTTGCGAAATGTGTCCTGATATTCCTTGTATGAATGCTTGCCCAAGTGGCGCATTAAGTGAAGAGCTCAAAGACATCAATGATGCAAGAATGGGATTAGCCGTATTGCTAGACCATGAAACTTGTCTTAACTGGCAGGGGTTGCGTTGTGATGTGTGTTACCGCGTTTGTCCATTAGTAGATAAAGCTATTACACTTGAACGTATTCATAATGATCGCACGGGTATTCATGCGAAGCTTATTCCAACTGTTCACTCTGATGCTTGCACCGGATGCGGTAAATGCGAACAAGCTTGTGTATTAGAAGAAGCGGCAATTAAAGTCTTACCGATGGATATCGCCAAAGGACTACTCGGTCGCCACTATCGCTTAGGCTGGAAAGAAAAACAAAATGCCGGAAAATCCTTAATTGAGGAGCAACATCCGGATGGCTTACGTCCAGCAATGGATGCTCGTATGCCGGAAGGCTCACATGAGCCGGTTTATCAGCCAATGCAAGTTCAACCGAACCAAAAAGTGGCAACACCAAACCGTGCAACAATGGATTATGTACCAAATCCAACAACAGTTCCGGAAGCAGAGCAATTCCCAAATCTGGACTTAAACATTAAGGGGGTTAAATAATGGCTGAAAAATATACCCCAAATAAGCCAAAAGATGCCGGCTTAGAGGCACGCCAAAAACTCGGTTGGTGGCATGCTTATCGCTTTTTAATTCTACGTCGAATCAGTCAATTAAGTATTATTTTAATGTTCTTAAGTGGCCCAATTTGGCAAGTTTGGATTCTAAAAGGCAATTACAGCTCAAGCATGCTTTTGGATACTGTGCCATTGACAGATCCATTGATTACCGCTGAAAGTTTAGCGACAGGTTATTTACCTGAAATTACAACGATTATTGGCGCCTTGGTTATTATCATATTCTACGCCATAGTTGCAAGCAAAGCCTTTTGTAGTTGGGTTTGCCCAATGAATATTGTGACTGATGCAGCAGCTTGGTTACGTAGAAAATTAGGTATTAGACAATCATTAAAAATTTCACGCCAACTTCGCTATGTGATTTTAGCCGTGGTTTTAGTTGGTAGCGCAATAACGGGTTCGCTCTTATGGGAGTGGATAAACCCTGTTGCGGCACTTGGACGTATCTTTGTCTTTGGAACAGGTGCAACCCTTTGGTTGGTCGCAGTCATCTTTTTATTTGACTTACTTGTTGCTGAGCATGGCTGGTGTGGTCACCTTTGTCCAATTGGTGCAATCTATGGTGTCATTGGAGCTAAAAGCCTAATAAAAATTAACGTAATCGATCGCGATCGCTGTGACCGTTGTATGGACTGTTATAATGTTTGCCCTGAACCGCAAGTATTAAGACTTCCTTTACACGGTGGACCGGAAGATAGCCAAATTATATTGGCAAAAGATTGTATTACTTGTGGACGCTGTATTGATGTCTGCGCAGAAAATGTATTTACATTTGGCTCTCGCTTTGAGAAACAAATAAAAATTAAAAATATTTAATTATTTAATGGAGTGGATTTCATGAAAAAATCATTTATTTTCATGCTAGCTTTATGTAGTGGATTGGCATTTGCCGATGCGCCGCAAGTTGCAAACAGCATTGATAAAACAGCAGAAAGTGTTGCACCAGCATTTACGAATCCTTATAAAGATGTTGGTAATATTCCTGTAACCTTCCCTCACCAACCACCACTTGTTCCACACAGCATTCGTGGCTTACAAGTGACTAAAAATGTGAACCAATGTTTAGGCTGTCACTCTCCGGATGTTGCTCCAACAACGGGTGCACCTCGCGTACCTGAAAGCCACTTTTTAACACGTGATGGACAAAAAACAGAAGGCACTTCGCCACGTCGTTATTTCTGTTTACAATGCCACGTTCAACAAACTAACGTGAACCCAATTATCCAAAATAAATTTGAAACTATTCGTCAAATGCAAGGTAAATAAGGAGCTAAACCATGATTAAATCAAGCATTCAGAAAGTTTGCCGTTGGTTACGCTCTCCGAGCAAAATGGCAATTGGTGGGGTTATTTTATTAACTATCATTGGTACTATCGTTGGAACTAACCTGTTTAATGCTGGAATGGCGACAACTAATACAGAGCAATTCTGTTCAGACTGTCATACTAATGACGTTGTACCTGAGTACCAAGCGTCAATCCACTTTAGTAACCGTTCAGGTGTGAAAGCAATTTGTTCAGACTGTCACGTTCCACATGAATTTATTCCAAAAATGGTTCGAAAAATGCAAGCATCGACTGAAGTTTATGCTCACTTTACAGGTAAAGTCGATACTAAAGAAAAATTCGAAAAACATCGTTTAGAAATGGCTGAACGCGAATGGGCGCGTATGAAAGCGAATAACTCACAAGAGTGCCGTAACTGCCATAACTTCAATGATATGGACTTTACTCAACAAAAAACTGTGGCACAACAAATGCATGCACTTGCACAGGAACAAAACAAAACCTGTATCGATTGTCACAAAGGTATTGCACATAACCTTCCACACATGGAAAAAGTACAACAAAGCTTTATTCCAGCGGATATGTTAAAAGCAAATGAAAAACCTGCAGATAACAAAGATGCAAAATAATCTAATAAATTGATGGTAATAAATCGGCACTCATTGAGTGCCGATTTTATTTTTATTTTTTAAGGAAATCTTTATCAGATAATACCCTTAGTGGTTGCATATCGCTATTTCCCATGATGACCAAACTCGGGTCTGAGCGTAAACAGCTACCACCATAATGCCCACCTACAGTAAAAGTACAGACCTGAACATATTGGTCTTCCACTTTTGGTAAACACCAAAGCTGTTGATAAATACTCTCCTGCTTACCAAAACGACCATCTTTACTATCAAGCACCGACTTACACTCACCAATCAATTTCACATTATCACCTCGGCGACCAGCAATTGGTTTTTGTGCGTAACCATTTTTAATCAGCTCAGGCGTCAATTCAAATCCCGCTTCTAGTAGATAACGATGATTTGGGAATAATGACCACAACACTGGTAAGATCGCTTTATTACTCGGAATAGCCGTCCACAGTGGCTCATAAACTAGAACTTCTGGACGAAGTAACACATCAATCAACCGCACTTTGTCTTCTGGATATCCCGTACGAATTGGTGGAGCCACTTCCATACCTGTTGCATCTTCACGAAGTTGCTCCAACATGGTTTCCCAGGCCCAGGTTTTCCATACGGTTTTGACCTGGTTATCTTCATCATCAATCAAACGACCACGGCTATCCCAATGCAATCCCTCGGTCCCATGAATAATTTTAGCTTGAAATCCTGCTTGAACTAGTGCATTGCGCATAAATAATGCGTGATAATCTTCCTCATCATCGTGATCTTGCATAATATGAACAAGTGGCGTGGCTTCACTATGTTTCCAACAATCCGCTAATGCATTACGTAAACCATCAGCAGGATTTTCACCAATATTCAATCTGCCTTGGATTGCCCATCGATTCATAAACTCACCGGCTTCCGCATGACAAGAGGCTGAATCTGCATTGTATTCATACACTTTCAATCCACGACTATCCATGCAGAAATCTAAACGCCCCGTAATGGTTTGATAACGGCGATTTTGCCAAGATAACCGTAAGCGAGGCCAAAGCAATTTAGGAATATTAAAATATTGTAATAACTTATCGTCTTTTAAAACTTTATCTGTGGCATGCAAATACATTAAATGTAATTCATTGGTTGCACGAATTAACTCATGTTGTGCTGTTTCAGATATCGTAAAATAGCGATATTGATCCGAATGGCTGACTTTATGCCCACCCATTGCTTTCACATATGCCGCTTCAAATTCATTTTTCTCATTCAGCCATTTATGCTCAAACTGACCATTGTTTTCTATATGTTCAGCATGAATTTCAAGCTTCTCTTTTTCTGGTGTTGGCTGCGGTAGGCTGTATTCTGTATCTTCTGTTTGGATCATCCAACCTAAAATTTCGGTATCATCAAAGGTATCATGCAGAAAATAACCACTTTCGGAAACCGTCATCGGTAATTCACGAGTCCATTGCTGTCCACTTGGTAAGCGAGAGTGAATCACGTTTTGCTCGGCAATGCGAATTTTATCTTCTAATACCTCGGTAATGATCGCCACATGCCCCGTATGTTTAAATTCACCACCTTCTTGCCAAATCAACAATGCGCCAGCTTCAGGTTTACGTTTACAACCATTTGCAAAGGCTTGTAAGGGTAATAAGGCATCATTTACCACTTGACGTAAAAATCGTAGAGAAAAGATCTCGTAAGCCATTCCTACATCAGTAAAAACCATGCCATGGTTGAGATAGAGATAGCGGCGTGCAAACTCCACACACTGCCATTTATACCCCATATACTCTCGCCCTAAATAACTGCGAAAGGCAGCATCATCGGGATACTCTTTCTCATCGGCTGTATGATAATCGGATGAATAAATCGCAATGCCACCCGGTGCATAGCCTAATAAGCTCCCGAAAGGATCGTGTGTACTGATGTTTGCTGAACGTTCAGGCATAAAAACTCCCTGTTAAATAACAACTAGAAATAGTATAGATCTTTTGTCTGATTCCCCCCAAAGGCTTTTAAAAGAAATATCAAAATTTGAATCCTATACGATTTTGAAAAAGAAAAAGGGCTGACAGATATCAGCCCTTAAAACAAACCTAAAAATAACCGCACTTAAGGTTATTTCACATACCAATGTGCTAATAAAATCCCTGCATTTACCGCAATATTTAATCCTGTTTTTAATGGATTACTTAAAGAAAGACGCACATTTACATCTTGTTTCTCACGAATATCATCCGTACTGCCTTCACTCAAGACTAATGCAACTTTTGCTGCAAATTTGAGTTGTTCCAACGCAACGCCTTGTTTATTGGTTGATACATGAATAATCTGATAGCCAGCCTTACGTAAAGCCTCTAACGCAATTTCTGTACTTTCTGTTTCTAAAATACGAATATGCTCCATTCCGCCTTCAGCCACACGCATAGCAGCGGGCGCATAAAGCTGTTCAACTTGATTTGTCACCACATTTTTAATGCCGTAGAAGGCGCAAGTACGCACAACGCCACCTAGGTTTTGCGCATTATTGACTTGATCAAGCACCACTAAGCAGTCTTCTTGACGCGGTACATCTAAATAACCTTGCAAAGAAAAAATTCGTTGTTTTTTCACTAACATACAAATGCCACCATGATGCTCGGTACCACTCACTAAGCTCAACTCATCGTTATCTACCACGTGATACACTTTTTTATTTGCGGCTAAATAACTGAAAATCTCGCCAATTCGATGTGCCATTTGCACCGTTGCCCATACGCGAACAATGCTCTCCGGACGCTCAGCAAACAATTCTAAACACGCATTTTCACCATACACTTTCATTTCTTCAGCGCGGTTCTTTTTAATTTTCTCTGGTGCTCGTGGTGATAATGCGCCTGTTTTCTTTTCTTTCGCTTTATAACTCACGCCAGTACTTTTCACCGTTACTTTTACCGAGCCACTTTCACCATTGGCTTTATTTAATGAAAGTTCAGCAATTTTCGGTTCTCTCACTTCTTGCTGTTGGAAACCACGAGAAGGTTTACGATCATCCCGTTTTTTATCAAAGTGCGGTCGATTTCCCTCACGTTTTTCATTATTACGACGATCATCAAAGCGACGTTCTTTGTCATTAAATGCACGTTTTGGGCTACGCTCTTGAAAAGATTTGGTGGAATTTGTTTGGAATGATGGTTTGCGTGAATTGCTCATAATTTGCTTCTCGAAGGAAAAATTGGATAATAATTCGCCAAAAAATGCGAAAATTTGTGAGCATTATAACGAAAAAAAACCTTTTTTCTATCAATCCTCAAAGGAAATATTGTAAACTAGAGCATTAATTTTTAGTGTAGAGATAGATTATGTTGATCAATAAAGCTAAACGAGCAGAACAAAATTTAAAAAATTTACCTTTTCTTCCTTTACAGGCAGAACAGGTTGAGTTTCTGTTTAGTCCGCTTGAATTCAAAGCACAAATTATAGAATTAATTCGCCAAGCTAAAAAACGCATTTACGTGACCGCACTTTATTGGCAAAAAGATGAAGCGGGACAAGAAATTCTCAATGAGATTTATCGCGTAAAACAAGATCATCCTGAATTAGATGTGAAAATTTTAGTAGATTGGCATCGCGGACAACGCAATTTACTCGGTGCAGAAAAATCTGCCACTAACGCTGATTGGTATTGTGAACAACGCCAAACCTATCAACTTCCCGATGAACCCAATATGTTCTTCGGTGTGCCAATTAATACCCGCGAAGTCTTTGGTGTATTACATATTAAAGGCTTTGTCTTTGATGATACCGTGCTTTATAGCGGCGCAAGTATCAATAACGTGTATTTACAACAACAAGATAAATACCGTTACGACCGCTATCAAAAAATCCATAATGCTACTCTGGCAGACTCGATGGTGAATTTCATTAATGATTATTTATTGGATTTCAGTGCGGTACATCCATTAGATGTGGCTAATCGCCCTCGCACCAAAGAAATTCGTAGTGCAATAAAAGCTTATCGTAAAAACTTATCTGCCCATGCTGAATATCAGTTGGAAAGTGCGGTTGGTTTTTCAGATGTTTTAACCATTTCACCACTTTTTGGTTTAGGTGCATCAGGCAATGAATTAAACCAAGTTATCGAAGATTTATTCTTACAAGTGCAGGAAAAACTGGTGATTTGTACGCCTTATTTCAACTTCCCTCGCACGCTAAGAAGTAAACTTGCCCGCTTATTAGAACAAGGAAAACGTGTCGAAATTATCGTGGGTGATAAAGTCGCGAACGATTTCTATATTCCACCAGAGCAGCCATTTAAAATGGCAGGCGCATTGCCTTATTTATATGAAAGCAATCTTCGTCGTTTCTGCGAGAAATTTGATGCTTACATTAAAAATGGCCATTTAACGGTGCGTTTATGGAAAGACGGCGATAACACTTATCACCTCAAAGGTGTTTGGGTGGACAATCAGTATATTCTTTTAACAGGGAACAACCTGAATCCTCGTGCATGGCGTTTAGATGCGGAAAATGGATTATTAATCCACGATCCAAAACAAGAACTTCTGTCACAAGCGGAAAAAGAATTATCACATATCCGCCAACATACCAAAGTATTGCAAGATTATTCTGAATTAGAAGAATTGACGCAATATCCTGAACCGGTGCAAAAACTGTTGAAGAAATTTGCTCGGATTCAAGCAGACAAATTAGTCAAAATGATTTTATAAACATAAGCCGGCAAATGTCGGCTTATTGCTTTGATCTTACGCAAAAATATCAACTAACATTGCGCAAGTGAAATAAGTTGTTATAATCGCCCAACTTTTTAATCTTATCGGAGAAATCAATGAACCCAATTTCTTATTGGCAACGCCTAAAAGTTGCATTTCAATATGTGATGCCACAAATCTATATGACACAAGCAGCAGGTTGGTTAGCTAAACAAAAATGGGGCGCAGTGACACATTTTGTGATTAAAGCGTTTGCAAAAAAATACAACATTGATATGAGCATTGCTGAAAAAGAAAAATTCAGTGATTACGCCAGTTTTAATGAATTCTTTATCCGTCCATTAAAAGAAAATGCACGACCAATTAACCAAAATCCAACCGCACTTTGTTGCCCTGCGGATGGCCGTGTAAGTGAATGTGGACACATTGAAGATGACCGCCTATTACAAGCGAAAGGTCACTTCTTCAGCTTAAATGATTTATTAGCGGAAGATAAAGATTTAACCGAGACCTTTAAAAATGGGGAATTCATCACCACTTATTTATCACCACGTGATTATCACCGTGTGCATATGCCATGTGATGGTACACTTCGCAAAATGATTTACGTACCGGGTGATTTATTCTCCGTCAATCCGTTTTTAGCGAAACATGTGCCGAACCTCTTTGCGCGTAATGAGCGTGTAATTTGTGTCTTTGATACTGAATTCGGTACCATGGTACAAATCTTAGTGGGCGCAACAATCACTGCGAGTATCGGCACTGTTTGGGCTGGCGTTATTAATCCGCCACGTCATAACGAAGTGAAAGAGTGGACTTATGAAGGTGAAAGTGCGGTTAAATTAAGCAAGGGTCAAGAAATGGGTTGGTTCCAACTTGGTTCTACCGTGATTAATTTATTCCAAGCCGGCCAAGTGAAAATTGCCGATCATTTAAGTGTTGATGAACCTGTTCGCATGGGTGAAATCTTGGCATTGAAAAAATAGTTTTACAACAAAGGAAAAAACATGACAGCTCAAATTTTTGAACAAGTAAAATTAGAAAGTATTTCTGAAAAAGGCAGCTACGGTATCGGTTTACAAATCGGTCAACAATTAGCAGATAGCCAAATGGATATTTCTGTTGAAGCGGTAGCAAAAGGCATTTTCGATGCGTTAAACCGCAATCAACCAGCATTAGAAATTAATGATTTAATGCACTCTGTTCAAGCACTTCAACAACAAGCGGCTGAAGCACAACAAGCGCAATTTAAAGCGATTGAAGAAGAAGGTAAAAAATTCTTAGAAGAAAACGCGAAAAAAGCAGGCGTAAACGTCACTGACAGCGGTTTACAATACGAAATTTTAACCGAAGGTAACGGAAACAAACCATCTGCAACTGATAAAGTACGTGTTCACTACACAGGTACATTACCAGATGGTACCGTATTCGACAGTTCTGTTGCACGTGGCACACCGGCTGAATTCCCAGTAAATGGTGTAATTCGTGGTTGGGTTGAAGCATTACAAATGATGCCTGTTGGTTCTAAATGGAAACTCACTATTCCACACGAATTGGCTTACGGCGAACGTGGTGCAGGTGCATCTATCCCACCATTCTCAACCTTAGTGTTTGAAGTCGAATTACTCGATATCCTTTAAAACGAAAAAGTGCGGTTAATTTTAACCGCACTTTTTTATTCGTCGTCTTCGCTATAACGATCATCATCGTCATAATCATAGGTTAAGATCGCATCCTCATCATAACCCTCTATATCAATCTGAACGCCATTTGAGCCTGCATCAAAACCATTAAACCATGCGGTTCTCAGCTCTTCAGGTATTCGTCGGCCACAAAAGTTAATTCGTTTATTCAATTGAGATTGGCTTTGCGCTTGGAAATCTTTCCCTACTCGATAACCATCTAAATACCAGTCATCTTTATCATGACAAGCCGTCGTATTTAAACGCTTTACGTGTTTACTCACTGAAATGGGGCTACGATGTTTTACATAATAGCCCTGCGTACAAGCGCTTAATAGCCCAACAGCTAAAACGGTCGCTATTAATCTCATGTTGTCTCCTTTTACTACTTAATATCGGGCTATTGCCCTTTTTATGGTTTTATAGACCAACAAAATAAAAGGAAGGTTCAGAAAATATGAGAGATCCGATTTCTATTGTAGGCTAGAGCACAATCATATCATCACGATGTAGCGCAACTGCACCATACTCATAACCAAGAATTTGCTCAATATCTTGAGATTTTTTCCCTTTGATTAATTCCAACGCATCGCTGTTATAACGAGGCATACCGAGTGCAATCACTTTACCTAAGGTATTTTTAATTTTGACGACCTCACCGCGTGAGAAACGCCCTTCTACAGCCGTAATCCCCGCTGGTAGTAACGATTTATTCTGTACTAACATGGCATTTTCAGCACCCTCATCAATCATCAGCATTCCTGCTGATGGTGCGGCAAATAACCACTGCTTACGGCTTTCTAGACGATCTGAATGATGCGCAATAAATTTGGTGCCAATTGGTTTATCGTAGGCTAAATCCACAATCACATCAGGTCGGCTACCTGGCGCAATAATTGTTTCTATACCTGAACGCGTTGCCACATCTGCTGCAATAATTTTTGTACTCATCCCGCCAGTACCAAGGTTTGTACCGCTACCGCCTGCAATCGAACGAATATGATCGGTAATTTGCTCAACCACTGGAATCAATTTCGCATCTGGATTTTTACGAGGATCGCTTTCGTATAAGCCTTGTTGATCTGTTAATAAATAAAGTTGTTCCGCTTGCACTAAAATCGCAACTAGTGCGGATAAGTTATCGTTATCCCCTACTTTAATTTCAGCTGTCGCCACCGCATCATTCTCGTTGATCACTGGAATAATGTGATTGTCCAACAGCGCATGTAATGTATCGCGCGCATTTAAAAAACGTTCACGATCTTCAATATCGGCACGAGTTAATAAAATTTGTCCAATATGAATATCATAAATCGCAAATAATTTTTCCCAGGCTTGAATCAGTTGACTCTGCCCTACTGCGGCTAGAAGCTGCTTTGACGCAATGGTTGGAGGAAGTTGAGGATGATTTAAATAATGTCGTCCAGCGGCAATCGCACCTGATGTCACAATCACGACACGAAAACCTGCTTGATGAAGTTGTGCAATCTGGCGAACAATATCGACCATATGAGGTGCATTCAATTTTGGGGAACCATGTGTTAATGTGCTAGTACCAAATTTTACGACGATTGTTTTGCGATTTGCCGACATAGTTTATCCTCAGTGAAAAAATAGAAAAGTGCGGTTAAATTAGCACTAAAATTAATAAAAATCACGAAAAATCCAACCTCATATACAGATTTTGTGAATAGCTATGATATAGTGCAAAAAAAGAAAAATAGGATAGAAAATATGACATTAAGTTTGATCGTTGCGACAACAAAAAATAACGTCATCGGAAAAGATAATCAAATGCCTTGGCACTTACCTGCTGATTTAGCCTGGTTTCGTAAAAATACCACGGGCAAACCGGTAATTATGGGACGTAAAACCTTTGAAAGCATTGGTCGCCCACTGCCGAAACGTACCAATATTGTCCTTTCACGTACGCCTTACGAACATGAAGGTGTCATCTGGAAAGAGAATTTTGAAAGTGCGGTCGATTTTGTCAAAGAATTTGATGAAATTATGTTGATTGGCGGCGGCGAGTTATTTAAACAATATTTACCTAAAGCAGATAAATTGTACCTCACTCAAATTCAAGCAGACATTGATGGTGATACATTCTTCCCTGAAATTAATTGGGCTGAATGGAACATCGAGTTTGAAGAATATCATCAAGCAGATGCAGATAATCCGTATGATTGTCGTTTTTTAATTTTGCTGCGTAAGAGAAATAACCTAAAAACTTAATCTAGACATATAAAAATCGGGCTAAAACAATAACTGCTTTAGCCTGATTTCTTTTGTTTTAAATAACCTTTAAAAGATTATTCTAAGCGTTTAGCCATTTCTAACCAATCTGCTTTAAATTCACGACGCATATTGTTGATTGCATCAATAATATCGTGGTGAACTAATTTTTCATTTTGAATACCCACACAGTAGCCACCTTTACCTTGTAGCAATATATCTACCGCATATACGCCCATACGTGAAGCTAAAATACGGTCGAAGGCACAAGGTGAACCACCACGTTGAATATGGCCTAATACGGTTGCACGGGTTTCATGGCCTACGCGCGCTTCAATCTCACGCGCAAGAGAATGTACATCTGTGATTAATTCAGTAATCGCAATAATAGCATGACGTTTTCCGCGAATAATACTGCGTTCAATTTGACGAATTAACTCTTCACGATTAAATTCCACTTCAGATGCCACGATATATTCACAACCACCGGCAATACCTGCCGAAATGGTTAGGTCACTACAGTGACGCCCCATGATTTCCACAATAGAAATACGTTGGTGAGAACTTGAGGTATCACGTAAACGGTCAATCGCATCCACTGCTGTTTGTAGTGCAGTTTCATAACCAATTGTGTAATCTGTACCAGCCACATCGTTATCAATTGTGCCAGGGATACCTACGCAAGGGAAACCATGTTCTTCAGTAAGCAATTTCGCCCCCATATAAGAACCGTCACCGCCAATAACAACTAAAGCGTCAATACCATGGGAACGTAAAATTTCTGCACATTTTTCACGTACTGCTGGATCTTTAAATTCAGGGAAACGGGCGGAGCCTAAAAATGTACCACCACGATTAATCACATCTGAGACACTATAACGGTTTAACTGTTTGATTTTATTGTTATATAAACCTTGATAACCATCATAAATGCCGAATACTTCAAGCCCTTCTGCAAGAGCTGCGCGAACAACACCACGAATGGCAGCATTCATACCTGGTGCATCACCACCACTGGTTAATACAGCAATTTTTTTAATCATATTTACCTACTTTGAACTCTAAGAATAATTGGCGTCAAGATTACACCATCCATTATTTCCGCTCTAGAAAAATTTTTAAAATTTACGTGGAATTTGATCTAGTATAAGTTTTAATGATGGAAATAACTTTCACACTTCCAAGAAAGATCCGCTTTTTGTAATGTTTTGCTTTCTTTTGCAACTAAATACTTTTGTAAATTTTCGACAATTTTGACTTTGTTTAAACGCTGAAATTTCTTACCTTGTTCCACTTTTTGGGAATATTGATATTGCACAAAGCCACAACGTGGAACATTTTTACCCTTAGCAATATCCACTTGCCAAGACGGATTTTGTTCTGTCGGAGCATAAATGACATAACCAGT
The DNA here is from genome assembly GCA_902466845.1 of uncultured Haemophilus sp. Classification (GTDB taxonomy): domain Bacteria; phylum Pseudomonadota; class Gammaproteobacteria; order Enterobacterales; family Pasteurellaceae; genus Haemophilus_D. Next base: position 273 of record CABQSN010000015.1, on the reverse strand, counting down.
TAACTCTGTGGCAGGCTTTTTCGGATTCGTTGAATTAGTAAGGATTTTGAAATCTTTTACACCTAAATTACGGTATACCTTCTCACGCAATGCCACACGTTGTTCAATAGAACGAGTTACATCACGATCAAGCAACACTTCAATTTGAGACTGCCAATTTTCCAAGGTATCCGGCTCTGCAAGATAAACATAACGCGCAATCGTATCTAAATCTTGGCTTGCAGTAAGTTTATAGGTTTTGCCGTTGTATTCAATTTTTTCAGGTGATTGAAG
>CABQSN010000014.1:0-19759 GCA_902466845.1 uncultured Haemophilus sp. | reverse complement strand
TTCCATAACATCCGGCAATTTCGCCAACTGATTTACCAACAAATCAAAAGTGCGGTCAGATTTTACAGTGATTTTTAACTGTACTTGGGTGTCTACCAATGCCATATCCATATTAGTTACAGTGAAGCCACGTAAACGAATAACGCGTAATACACGTTCTAAAACCTCAGGGCGATGTTGAGCGATCAAGTCAAAAGTATATTGATTCATCTTAAATTTCCTCCAACATATCGGCATTACATGCACCTGGTGGGACTAATGGCCATACGCATTCTTCAGGTGGAATGCATACTTGTAGCAAATAAGCGGTTTCGCTATTTAATAAGCGATTAAGTGCTGCATCCACGTCATCAGCGTGCTCAATGCGTTCAGCTGGAATATCAAAGGCTTTCGCTAACATCACGAAATCAGGGTTATCTTCTAAAATGGTTTCAGAGCGGCGTTTGTTCCAGAAAAGGTCTTGCCATTGACGTACCATACCTAGGCGTTGGTTATCTAACAGCAAAATTTTCACGGGTAGTTTGCCGCGTTTGATTGAACCTAATTCTTGGATGTTCATCATCAATGAACCATCGCCTGTCACCAAAATCACTTCATCATGAGGGCGTGCTTTTTTCGCGCCTACCGCTGCAGGTAAACCAAATCCCATGGTGCCGAAACCCGCGGAGGTAATATAGTTTTCTGGTGCGAAATGACGCATATGTTGTGCAGACCACATTTGGTGTTGGCCCACATCGGTACAAATCACCGCATTTTGAGGTTTACGCTGAGAAAGCGTGTTGAGCAACGACCAAGGGTCAACCGGTCGGTTGCCTGCATTGTCAATATAAGTGAAATCGAGTTTGGCTTTCAATGCTTGAATGTGTGCTCGCCAATCATTAATCTCAAGCGGGATACTTAAAGCCTCTAAGGCTTGAATTAAATCACCTTGAAGAGCAACATTTGCCACACGGAGTTTGTTGATTTCTGCTGCATCAATATCACAATGAATGACCTTCGCGTGTGGTGCAAAACTGTCTAATTTACCGGTCACACGGTCATCAAAACGCGCACCGCATACTAACAATAAATCACATTCTTGTACGGCAACGTTTGCGGCTTTTGTGCCGTGCATACCAATCATGCCCATATAAACGGGATCGGTTGGGTCAATTGAGCCTAAACCTTTCAATGTTGAAACGGATGGCATTTTGGTGATTTGTAGGAATTTTTTGACCGCTTGTGTGGCTTTCGCCATACCTACACCGCCGCCTACATAAAGCACCGGTTTTTTCGCTTGCGCCAATAATGCTTTTGCTTCAGCTAATTTTAATTCTGAAAGTGCGGTTGGTTTTACGACTGGTTTGACAATAGGTTTTACATGTTCAGGTACATCGCTCACTTGGATGTTGCGAGGCACATCAATGAGAACTGGACCAGGTCTGCCACTTTGTGCAATTTGGAAAGCAGAGGCAATAATTTCGGGGAGTTCTTCGATGGATTGCACAATGTAGCTGTGCTTGGTGCAAGCAAGAGATAAACCTAAAACATCAGCTTCTTGGAAAGCATCGGTTCCGATAAGGGGAGCAGCTACTTGGCCAGTAAATGCTACGAGAGGCACAGAATCAGCAAAGGCATCACCTAAACCGGTAATTAAATTGGTTGCACCCGGACCAGATGTTGCTACACAAACGCCGACTTTGCCAGTAGAGCGCGCATAACCAATCGCAGCTATTGCAGCACCTTGTTCGTTACGGCAAAGAAGATGGTCAAGACCAGAGTCATAAATTGCATCGTAAGTTGGCATGATTGCCCCGCCTGGGTAGCCGAAAAGATCGGTTACACCGTGCGCTTTTAAACATTCGATAATGAGTTGTGCGCCTGTCATGTTGCTTCCCGTTTTTATGATTATTAAATAATTTTATGAATATTGAAGTTTTGCATTGTAGCGGAATTTTTCGCCTTTGGTTAGGTTTTCGCGAAAAAACAAATGAAAAAAACACGATAACTAAGATTATCGTGTTTTTTGATAAGAAGTGCGGTCAGAAAACGTAATGTTTTCTACACACAAAATTAGAAGCCTGCTTGTTTTTCTAATTGTTCAACAAGCGCATCATCTAAACCTAACGCTTGAGCTAAATCTGCTAAGAAAATGATTTCTTTGCGAGATAAATCTTTGCTTACTAAACGAGCGGCTAAGTACACATTGCTTGCAAGTGCAGTATCGTTACCTACAAGACGTGCAATTTCATTGATAGAAATTGGATTTTGGATTTCTTGTTCAAGCCATTGCGCTAATTCAGGGTTGTTACCCGCTTCATTTGCGATAGTTTGTTTTTCATCTTCAGTGATTTCACCGTCTGCTGCCGCTGCGGCGATCATAGTACGTAAAATTAATTCACCCGCATCGACATGGCTTGATGAATTTAATACATCAAACGCATTTTCTGAAATGTTTGGTTGGCTATTTTGTTGGGATTTTTGATAGTTTTGGTAAGCTTGATAAGCAAGGTTACCTAAAACAGCAAGTGAGCCTAATTTTGCTAAGCTTGCACCACCGCTACGGCCTAAAATCATCGATAAAATACCACCTAAGGCTGCACCACCGCCTACTTTGGTGAGAGAGTCGATAGTTTGGTTGCCTGTTTCAAGTTTGCTTGCAGAGTTTTTAGCCACATCTAAAACTTGATTTAAAATGCTGTTGAGATCCATAAATGTTTCCTTTTGGTTGTTTTGTTGACAGTAGTTAAATACGGCTTTTAGACAGTAAAATTTAAAAAAAATTCACTGAATTTAACCTCTCTTTAAACCAAGTTCTTGACTCGGTTTTAGAATTCATTATATTGAAATCTTTCTTCATTCAAAAGGAACTTAATATGACGCAGTCAAACGCAAAGCGTGAGACCTTCTCCGGTCGGAAAGCATTTATTATGGCAGCGATTGGATCCGCTGTTGGTTTAGGAAACATTTGGCGTTTCCCTTACACCACTTATGAAAACGGAGGTGGTGCATTTATTATCCCTTACCTCATTGCTCTTTTAACCGCTGGTATTCCATTGCTTTTTTTAGATTACGCAATCGGTCATCGCCATCGCGGTGGCGCACCATTGTCTTACCGTCGTTTTAACCCACATTTTGAAGTGTTTGGTTGGTGGCAGGTGATGGTTAATGTTATTATCGGGCTTTACTATGCAGTGGTATTAGGTTGGGCGGCAAGCTATACCTATTTCTCACTTAATTCTGCTTGGGGTGACCAACCGATTGATTTCTTCCTACACGAATTCTTAAAAATGGGTGAGATCAGTAACGGCGTGAGCTTCGAATTTGTCGGCATGGTAACTGGCCCATTAATTGCTGTATGGTTAGTGGCGTTAGGCGTGCTTTCTTTAGGTATTCAAAAAGGGATTTCTAAATCTTCAGATATCTTAATGCCTGTTTTAGTGGTGATGTTTGTGGCGTTGGTTGTTTATTCTTTATTCCTACCGGGTGCAGAAAAAGGCTTGAATGCGTTATTTACCCCAGACTGGTCTAAATTGTCTAACCCAAGTGTGTGGATTGCGGCTTACGGTCAAATCTTCTTCTCTCTTTCTATTTGTTTCGGGATTATGATCACTTATGCGTCTTACCTGAAAAAAGATTCTGATTTAACAGGAAGTGGTTTAGTTGTTGGCTTTGCGAACTCAAGCTTTGAAGTACTTGCAGGTATCGGTGTATTTGCGGCATTAGGCTTTATTGCAGCTGCACAAGGTGTGGAGGTGAGTGAGGTGGCAAAAGGCGGTATTGGTTTAGCCTTCTTTGCATTCCCAACCATCATTAATAAAGCACCATTTGGTGAAGTGTTAGGGGTATTGTTCTTTGGTTCATTAACCTTCGCGGCATTAACTTCATTTATCTCTGTTATTGAAGTAATTATTTCTGCGGTACAGGATAAACTTCGAATTCGTCGTTCAAAAGTGACCTTTATTGTTGGTTTACCAATGATGGTGGTGTCAGTAATTTTATTCGGTACCACAACAGGCCTACCAATGCTTGATGTGTTGGATAAATTCGTAAACTACTTTGGTATTGTAGCGGTAGCATTTGTTTCATTAATTGTGATTGTAGCAAATGAAAAATTAGGCTTATTAGGCAACCACTTAAATCAAAGCTCTTCATTCAAAGTCGGTTTCCTATGGCGTTTATGCATTGTCATCACCACCGGTATTCTTGCCTTTATGTTATTGAGTGAAGGTGCGAAAGTATTTACAGAAGGTTATGAAGGCTATCCAAGCTGGTTTGTAAATATCTTTGGTTGGGGTATGGCAATTTCGCTAGTGGTTGTTTCGTTCATTCTTTCTCGTTTAAAATGGAAAAATGAAGACAACTTCAAGCTTGAAGAAAAAGGAGAATAAAGATGACAAGTATTGCAATTACAATGATGATTGTGGCGCTTTTTGTGATTTGGGGCGGCTTGATCTTTTCCTTAATCAGACTTCCAAAAGAAGAAAAATAAGGTCAAAATTGACCACACTTTGAAATAAGTAGGGCGTGCTAAGCACGCCCTTTTTTGTTATTTCGATAAATCGATTTGATATACCGCAAAGCCAACTTCATCGGTGCCGACTTTCTTCATTGGGTATTTTGCATTGTCTTGAATAAATATCGCTGCCTGTTCGCTTGGCGAGGTTTCAAAACGTACGTCTAATTTATCATTACCTTTAATCGGTGCAAAACGCCAGTTTTTATCCGCACTTGGGTTTACATGGCCATGTTTTTCGCTTTCTGCTTTGATGTAATCCGCAAGGATTTGGCGGTTTTCATCAGGAGAAGCGTAAACAATGTGTGCATCGCCTGTGCCTGGGAATTTATTACCGTAAGCGCGATAGTTGTTAGTCGCAATTAAGAATTCTGCTTTTGGATCAACTGGTTTACCTTGGTAGGTTAAATTCACCACACGGTGTGAGTTCGGGTTAATCAATTTACATTCGCCGTCATAACGCGGTGGTTGAGTCAGGTCGAATTCATAATTTACGCCGTCAATCACATCGTAGTTATAAGTACGGAAACCGTCCCAATCAAGTAAAGATTGTGGTTTGTCACTTGTTGGATTGATTTGTTTAAACATACCTGCGCTACATTCTAACCATTCTTTCAATTCTTCACCGGTTGCTTTGACAACAACTAAGGTATTTGGATAGAGGTATAAGTCTGCTGCGTTACGGAAGGTTAATTCACCTTTGTTCACCTCTGTATAGCCAGTAGGGTCATTTTTACGTCCACCTGCTTTAAATGGTGCGCCTGCACTTAAAATTGGTAAGCCAGCCATTGCCGCAACACTTGGTGCCACTTTTTCAACGTAAGCTTTTTGTGCTTGGTTCACAATTTGAATGGTTGGGTCATCTTGCACTAGGGCTAAGTAGCTATACATGTTATCTGTCGCTTTACCGATTGGCTGTGCCACGAATTCACGGGTGGCTTCATGCACAGGTTTTAAAAGTGCGGTCAATTCGGCATCACTTTCTGTGGTCGCTTTTTTGTTTTCTGCATCGTAAATTGGGCGAAGTGCTGCTTTACCATCAGCCACTAACCATTTGCCATTGTGTTGAGCAAGGGTTAGGTCGATCACACTGATGTTATTTGCCCAGTAGCCCGCCATACTTTCAGGAACACCTTTCACGGTACCTTTAGCAATATCTGCATTTGGTGATTTGGCGAACTCTTTATTCGGGAATAAACGGTGAGAGTGACCGAAAACAATCGCATCAATGTGTGGTACATCAGCAAGGTAGAATGCTGAGTTTTCTGCACCTTCTTGATATGGTTCGTCAGATGGCCCAGTGTGTGCAAGTGCCACAATAATATCGGCACCTTTTTGTTTCATTTCTGGCACATATTTTTGTGCGGTTTTCACGATATCGCGCGTTTCAACTTTGCCTTGTAAATTTGCTTTATCCCACACCATAATTTGTGGTGGCACAAAACCGATATAACCGATGTTTAGTTTATGCGTTTTACCTTGGCTATCCACCACTTCTTTGGTTTGAATCACATAAGGTGTGAAATAGGGCTCTTCAGTGCCTACTTTCACTACGTTGGCATTGATGATTGGGAATTTCGCTTGTTTAATCGCATCGGCTAAATAATCTAAGCCATAGTTAAACTCGTGGTTACCTAATGTGCCCACTTCATAGTGCATTGCATTTAAGCAATCTACGGCTGGGTTTGGTTTGCCTTCTTTATAACCTTTAGCCGCTTGATAGTCAGCGATTGGGTTACCTTGGATTAAGTCACCGTTATCAACTAAAACGCTGTTTTTCACCTCTTTACGTGCTTGACGAATCAAGCTTGCTGCACGGGTAAAACCGAATTTCTCAGTAGGTGCATCTTTGTAGTAATCGAAGTCAGTCAAAAAACTGTGAATATCGGTCGTTGCTACGATACGTAAATCGACTTGTGTGTCGCTTTTCGCAAAAGCAAAACGGCTCGCACTTAACGCTAAAATGCTGCTTGCGCCAAGTTGGATGAAATCTCTTCTGTTGATCATATGTGCTCCTGTAGTGTGAGAATCGACGGGATTTTAAATCTCTTTTACATATAAAGAAAGCGCAATATAAAGTTCTGAAATGAAGTGTGATACACATCACAAATTAAAAAATGCAAAATAAAATTGCGTCCATTAAATAAAATATTGAATTTTATTGCAAAAATTTACATTTTAAATAAAAACAAGATATCAAATTCGATTTGATTATTTTTAAAATTTGACCATTCACAGTAAGTAGATAAGTGAATACCCACCATTTATTAATGACATAAAATAAGGAGATTACTATGGCTTTCAATCTTAAAAATAGACACCTATTAAGTCTTGTTCATCATTCAGAACGCGAAATTAATTATTTGTTAGATTTATCACGTGATTTGAAATGTGCTAAATATGCAGGAACAGAGCTGCAACAACTTAAAGGTAAAAATATTGCACTTATTTTTGAAAAAACCTCAACTCGTACTCGTTGTGCTTTTGAAGTGGCTGCTTATGATCAAGGAGCTAGAGTGACTTACATTGATCCAAATTCATCTCAGATTGGACATAAAGAAAGCATGAAGGATACGGCTCGAGTTCTTGGGAGGATGTATGATGCGATTGAATATCGGGGCTTTAAACAAAGTACTGTGCAAGAGCTTGCAGATTATGCTGGTGTCCCAGTGTTTAATGGTTTAACGGATGAGTTTCATCCTACACAAATGCTCGCGGATGTTCTCACGATGATTGAACATTGTGATAAGCCACTTCATCAAATAAGTTATGTGTATATTGGTGATGCACGCAATAACATGGGGAATTCTCTTTTACTGATTGGAGCAAAACTGGGGATGGATGTGCGTATTTGCGGCCCAAAAGCTTTATTACCAGAAGCAAGCCTTGTTGAAATGTGCGAAAAATTTGCTAAAGAAAGTGGCGCTCGTATTACCGTAACTGAAGATATCGATAAAGCGGTAAAAGGTGCTGATTTTGTGCATACCGATGTTTGGGTTTCGATGGGCGAGCCATTAGATGCTTGGGGAGAACGGATTAAGTTATTGCTTCCTTATCAAGTAACGACTGAACTCATGAAGCGTACGGGTAATCCAAAAGTAAAATTTATGCACTGCTTACCAGCCTTCCATAACAGTGAAACCAAAGTTGGTCGTCAAATTGCTGAAAAATATCCTGAATTAGCTAATGGCATTGAAGTGACCGAAGAGGTATTTGAGTCGCCGATGAATATTGCATTCGAACAAGCAGAAAATCGTATGCATACGATTAAAGCAGTTATGGTAGCAAGTTTAGCTTAGGGAAGATCTCTCAAAATTAGAACCTTTATTAATTATCTAATTTTAAGGTTAATTTATTTCTATGTTTTTTGTGTTTTTATTTTTATATGGAAATTAAATTTATTTTTTGATAACGATCACATTTTTTGAAAAATATTATTGACATGATATTTACACAAGCAGAGAATGTACCCAACAAAGGTTAGTTTAGATAGAAAGAGGGACTTTTTCTATGCTACTTCGTACATATATACACAGATACGTCCATACGAAAGTATTGAGACTTTTACGGTTTAATCCGATAAAAGGTCGTTCTTTGATGGCACATATCCGTCGTACACGCCATATTATGATGCCATCGCATCGTTCTTGCTTCTCATATTCTGTATTCGCTGCTCAAAATAAACCATCCAACACGGCTCTCTAAGCAGAGTTGTTCTCTCTGTTTAGAGAGTCTTCACAGATTAATTTCTGAATATTTTTGCATTACCTAGAACAGGTAAGAAGTATCTTTAGAAATTAACTTAATCTTATTTAATTTAAAATAAAAAATTCTTACTTTGGTTTTTTTATATAAAAACTAGAGCGGGTTGTTTTATTCTAAATAAATCTATTGTGTTATTAAAATTAATAACGCAGGGTAGCTTTACGTCAAAAATAAATAAAAGGAGTTTATTATGCCAAACTTAAAAATTGCATATAGTCCAAAAGTTGAACAATATTTCTCTACAAATAGAGAATTAGTTGAAATTACCAAAACAGACTTTACTGATGTTTCCGCTATTGTGTTGACTTCAGGAGATGTCGGTGACTACCTTGAACGTATTCAGGCAACGAACTTTGGTATTCCAGTATTTGTTGTTCAAACTGAAGAAGAACAAGTTGATCCGAAATTCTATGATGCTATTTATCATATTCAAGATTTAAATGGTTATGATATTAAGCTTTATAGTCGTCAAATCGAAACTGCAGCAAAACTTTATGAAGAAAAAATGTTACCTCCATTCTTCAAAATGTTAAGTGAATATGTAGAAATGGGTAATATTGCTTTTGACTGTCCAGGACACCAAGGTGGTCAATACTATCGTAAACATCCGGCAGGTCGTTTCCTTTATGACTTCTACGGTGAAAACATTTTCCGTTCAGATATTTGTAATGCTGACGTGAAATTAGGTGACTTGTTAATTCACGAAGGTGCAGCTTGTGATGCACAAAAATATGCGGCTCAAGTATTCAATGCAGATAAAACTTACTTCGTATTAAATGGTACATCTTCTTCAAACAAAGTTGCGTTAAATGCAGTACTTGCTCCGGGCGATTTAGTATTATTTGACCGTAATAACCATAAATCAAACCACCATGGTGCATTAATTCAAGCGGGTGCAACCCCAATTTACTTAGAAACAGCACGTAACCCATTTGGTTTCATTGGTGGTATTGATAGTCACTGCTTCGAAGAAGATTATTTGAAATCATTAATTAAAGAAGTCGCACCTGAAAAATTAAATCAAAAACGTCCATTCCGTTTAGCGGTTATCCAATTAGGTACTTATGACGGTACAATTTATAACGCACGCCAAGTGGTAGATAAAATCGGTCATCTTTGTGACTATATTTTATTCGACTCTGCATGGGTAGGTTATGAACAATTCATTCCAATGATGAAAGACTGCTCGCCATTATTGCTTGAATTAAATGAAAATGACCCGGGGATTTTAGTAACGCAATCTGTTCATAAACAACAAGCAGGTTTCTCACAAACTTCACAAATTCACAAAAAAGATAAACACATTAAAGGTCAAGATCGTTATGTAAACCACAAACGTTTCAATAATGCCTTTATGTTACATGCGTCAACCAGTCCGTTCTATCCATTATTTGCGGCATTAGATGTGAATGCGAAAATTCAAGGTAGTGAAGCAGGTCGTCGTTTATGGCATGAATGTGTGAAAGTCGGTATCGAAGCACGTAAATTAGTATTAAATCACTGTGAATTAATTCGTCCATTTATTCCAACCACAATTAAAGGTAAAAAATGGCAAGATTATGACACAGAAGAAATCGCAACTAATCTCGAATTCTTCAAATTCCACCCAACAGATACATGGCATAAATTTGAAGGCTATGCTGATGAACAATACTTCGTTGACCCATGTAAATTCTTGCTTACCACGCCAGGTATTAGCTTAGAAACCGGTGAATATGAAAAATTTGGTGTACCAGCAACTATTCTTGCTAACTACTTACGTGAAAACGGTATTATTCCGGAAAAATGTGACTTGAACTCAATCTTATTCTTGCTCACTCCGGCAGAAACCCTCACCAAAATGCAAACTTTGGTTGCTCAAATCGCCTTGTTTGAAAAACACATTAAACAAGACTCTTTATTAAAAGATGTATTGCCAACTGTGTATAAAAACAATGAAGACCGTTACAAAGGCTACACCATCCGTCAATTATGCCAAGAAATGCATGACCTTTATGTAAGCCGTAATGTAAAACAACTTCAAAAAGATTTGTTCCGCAAAGCGACATTACCAGAATATGTATTAAATCCACATGATGCAAATATTGAGTTAGTGCGTAACAAAGTTGAACTCGTTCCGTTGACTGATATTGTTGGTCGTGTGGCCGCGGAAGGTGCGTTACCTTATCCTCCAGGTGTGTTATGTGTGGTTCCAGGAGAAAGATGGAGTTCAACTGCACAAAAATACTTCCTTGCATTAGAAGAAGGTATTAACACATTACCTGGCTTTGCACCTGAAATCCAAGGGGTTTACTTACAAAAAGATCCTGATGGACGTACTCGTGCATATGGCTATGTTTTAACTGACTATTAATAAAGTGAGGTTATGAGGATTTTCCTCATCAGTCTCTCAGCACAAACAAAAAGTGCGGTTAAAAACATCTGATTTTTTGACCGCGCTTGTAGGAGTATAAATTATGAGTGCTAAAAGTAATAAAATTGGTGTGGTACAACTCACCATTCTTACCATGGTTAATATGATGGGTTCCGGTATCATTATGTTACCGACCAAATTAGCCGAAATTGGGACTATTTCTATCGTTTCTTGGCTTGTAACCGCAGTTGGTTCAACAGCTTTAGCTTATGCATTCGCACAATGTGGTATGTTTAGTAGAAAATCCGGTGGTATGGGTGGCTATGCTGAATACTCTTTCGGTAAAGCTGGTAACTTCATGGCAAACTATACTTATGGTGTGTCGTTAGTTATTGCGAATACTGCGATTGCGATTTCTGCTGTAGGTTATGGTTCAGAGTTCCTCGGAGCAACCCTTTCTCCGCTTTCTATTGCATTATGGACGATCTTTACACTGTGGCTTGCGACCGTTCTTAACTTCGGTGGTGCAAGAATTACCGGTAACATCAGTTCATTCACCATTTGGGGGGTAATTATTCCTGTGGTCGGTATTTCAATCATCGGTTGGAAATGGTTTGATAGTTCAATGTATGTGAATTCTTGGAACCCACACAATGTGCCTACCTTTGAAGCGATCGGCGTCTCTATTTCAATGACATTATGGGCGTTCTTAGGATTAGAATCAGCTTGTGCGAATGCAGATGCTGTTGAAAACCCTGAGAAAAACGTACCAATCGCGGTACTTGGTGGTACTTTAGGCGCAGCGGTAATTTATATCGTTTCAACTAACGTGATCGCAGGTATTGTACCTAACCTTGAACTCGCTAACTCAACAGCACCATTTGGTTTAGCCTTTGCTCATATGTTTAATGAAACAATCGGTAAAGTCATCATGGGCTTAATGGTTATGTCTTGCTTCGGTTCATTATTAGGCTGGCAGTTCACTATTGCTCAAGTATTTAAATCTTCAGCGGAAGAAGGTTATTTCCCAGCATTCTTCAAAAAAGTTACCAGTAAAGATGCACCAATCGTTGGTATGGTGACCATTACTGCATTACAAACTTTACTTTCTTTGATGACAATTAGCCCATCATTAAATAAACAATTCAATGTGTTGGTGGATTTAGCGGTAGTAACAAACGTTATTCCATACTTGCTCTCAATGGCAGCACTTGCAGTGTTATTGAAAGCAGAGAATGTTGCGCCACAAAAATATAAAACAACCGTCTTTGTTGCCTTTATTGGTTCACTCTATAGTATCTATGCGCTTTATGCAGCTGGTGAACAAGCGATGTTATATGGTTCAATTGTGACCTTTATCGGTTGGACATTGTATGGTTTTGTTTCTTACAAATTTGACCTTAAAAAATCACAAGCAAATTAAAAAAGAAAAGCCTACATCTTCATGTAGGCCTTTCGAGTTGCAATAAACTTAAAGTATAAAAGCGCGGTTGAGAATTAACTTGTTTTCAACCGCGCTTTTTATTTAGGATAAAACTCTCAGCAATACAGGCTGAAATTCCGTTTGTTGATCGAGTTTTCTGGTGTAACGTTTAACCATGACAAAGGAAAGTGCGGTCAAAATAAAGATTAAAATCGCACGAATGAGTTCATTTTCACTGATATAGCTAGAAAGTAATGTTGCAACTAATAGCGTGAAAAGTGGCACGATATACATTAACAGTGCGGAGAAAAGCATGGATTTTTCTTCTAGACCGATTTCTACCATTTGACCTGTGCGCAGTGGCGTAATGGTTTCGAGCGTGAAGATATGCTCGCCTCGTTTTCCATTGAGTTCAGACAGGGAAGCTGTTCCACAGGCTTCTCTAGCCGAACAAGCTCCACAGGCGCTTTGTGATTGACATTTCACTTTAGCAAGCCCCGTTTCTGCATCATAGCTCATCACAACTGCACTTTCTTTTAGCATTGCGCTTCTCCCATATAAATATCAAAGCGGTGATTTTTGGTTTCACGACTGACATGGGGTGCTTTTTGCGCTAAAAATTCTGCATAATCAGGACGTTTTACCACCACACGTTTACGGGCTAATTGTAGAGCAGGTGTCAAGAGCTCATCGGCATCCAAATCGGCACCAACTAAATGTTGGAATACACGCATTTCTTTTTTAACTAGGGCGGATTTTTGTTTATGTGGATACATTGGATCCAAATACACCACATCGGCACTATCGATTTGCGGATTGAGTTCGGCAATATGATGAACATCTAGCAAGCGCATATTTTGTCGCATCATTTCGCCTATTTCAACATCCTGATAGGCTCGGTTGAGACCATCCTGTAATAGTAAATATACCACTGGATGGCGTTCTACTAAGCGTACTTGGCAACCGATAGAAGCTAAAACAAAGGCATCTCGACTAAGTCCGGCTGTGGCATCAATCACGCTAGGTAATTCAGCACCCTTAATGCCTACAGCTTTGGCAATAGCTTCGCCACGTCCACCACCAAATTTACGACGATGCGCCATCGCACCAGCTACGAAATCTACAAACACATCGCCCAACTTGGGTTCATCCAGTTTGCGTAGGGCTAGGTGAGTTTCAGTTTGCACCAATGCAAGCGGACTTTCAGTACAATGCTCGATACCAAGAGGAGTGCAAAGTGCGGTCAATTCTGACAATGTTCCCGCTTCGGCAAGCAGTTGAATTTTTATTTTCTCACCAGCCATACGCCGCTTTCCATATGATCTGTGTAAGGGAATTGATCAAACAGCGCCGCTTTTTCAATGCGGTGGGTTTGGCTTAGGGTTTGCAAATTCTCACAAAGGGTATGTGGATTGCAGGAAATATACAAAATACGATCGTAATTCTGTACCAGTTTTACCGTGTCAGGGTCAAGCCCTGCTCGTGGTGGGTCAACAAAAATCGTATTGCATTGATAGGCTTTTAAATCAATGCCTTTTAAGCGATTAAACTCACGTACGCCATTCATTGCTTGGGTAAACTCTTCTGCGGACATACGGATAATTTGTAGATTATCTATACCATTTTCCGCAATATTAAATTGTGCGGCAGCCACGGATGGCTTGGCAATTTCAGTAGCAAGTACTTTGCGGAAGTTTTGTGCAAGGGCGATAGAAAAATTGCCGTTACCGCAGTACAGCTCTAATAAATCGCCTTGAGAACCTTGAGTGCAATCAACCGCCCATTCCAACATCTTGCAATTCACCGCTGCATTAGGCTGGGTAAAGCTGTTTTCCACTTGGCGATAAACATAATTGCGCCCTTTTACCGGTAACACTTCATCGACAAAATCCTGCTCTAAACAGATTTTTTGTTTACTCGCACGACCAATCAACTGCACATCAAAACCAAGTTGTTGTAATTCACATTTTAGGTTTGCTGCAGCGCTTTGCCATTCTTCCGTGAGTTGCTTGTGGTAAAGCAGGCTTACAATAATCTTATTGCTGAGCGTGCTCAAATAATCAATTTGGAACAGTTTTTTATGTAATACTTCCTGCGTTTTTAACAATGGCAGTAAGCTTTTCATCATGCGATTGATCAGTTCGCTGGCAATTGGGAATTCATCCACTCGATAACGCTGCAAGGTGCTTTGATCAAACATGATGTGATAAAAATCGCCTTTATCATGCCAAATACGAAATTCTGCACGCATCCGATAATGGCTAGTCGGCGAATCAAACACGGCTATTTCTGGGGCGTTAAAGGGCTGCAAAAGTGCGGTCAGCTTTTCAGTCTTTTTTTGCAGGAGTTCGGTATATTGGGAAATGGGTAGTTGCATTGATGTTTACGTTTGAATGATAAATATCCCACAGCCCTTGGCAAGCATGGGGATTGAGTAAAAAAGCAAAAGGCAAGCTTCTGCCTGCCTTTTAAAATGTATTATTCGCCAGAATAATCTTCGCCGCCAGAAGCCGCTTCGCTCACATCACCTGATAAGGTGTAAACACGTTTTGTTGTGTTAATGCGAGTACGATATTTATTCCAGGTTTTTTCGAAGAAAGTTTCCGGTGCACGTTCACCACGGCAAAAAGCAACAAATTCTTTTTCTTCTTTTGTCGCTGGCTTGCGTTCGCCTGAATCTAATGCTTTAAACGCTTGACCATATTGCTCTAATACTTGGGATTCTTTGATTGTATAATCACCGTGACGGGAAAATCCGCGTGGGTAGTTTTTGTCGTCAAAAAAACGACGAGTAACACTGAAACTAGCAGCCATAATCATCTCTCTTCTTTATATTTAAAAACGGCAAGCATTAAACCAATTTTTTTTTATTTTTGCAATAAACCTTTCACGGTTTCTACATAATCTTTGACGAAATCATCGTAATTTAAGCCTTCAGGGTTTACACGATATTTGCCATTCACATAGAAATCAGGTACGCCATGTACTTTAAACTGCTCAGCCGCATTCACTTGTTTATTCACTAAACCGTTTACAGCAAAGCTATTGATATTGTTATCAAATTGTTCAGCAGTCACGCCGTTATCAATGAAGATTTTACGGATATCGTCCATTGAGGTTAATTTATCTTGTTGTGCGGCTTCAAATAAAGGCGCTTTCACTTTGCTTTCTGCACCAAGCGCCATCGCTAATGCCCATGCACGAGTGAGGTTTTCAGATTGACGACCTAAGAAGTTAACGTGATATTGTTTAAATTCAGTGCCTTTTGGTAAGCTTTCTGCAACTTGTTTTGGAATATGGTATTCCATTTCAAAGGCATAGCAATGCGGGCAGTAGAAAGAGAAAAATTCAATCACTTCAGGCTGTGCAGAAGCGGTTTGGCTCACTTGAATGTATTGTTTGCCTTCTTCTAAATTAGCTGCGAATGCGTTAAATGAAAATAAAGCACCGAGTAAAAATAAAACTTTTTTCATTTGTTTTCCTTATTTAATAATTCCGCGAGCTTTTAACAATGCGGTTTTAAAATCTTCTTCATAATCTTTTTTGATGCCTGGGATTGGCTCAAATTTATCTGTGCCGTGCATTTTTAAATGATAAATAATCACTTCATCAGATAATTCTGCTACCGGTTTATCAAATCCTGCTTCATCAGCAATTTTTTGCAGAATTTGTAGCAAGCTCAGATCTGGGTCTTTAGACCAATAAGGTTGTAAAAGTTCCAATACTTCATTTAAACGCTTACATTTCATTGCTATTTCCTTTTAAATGGAGAAAAATAAGGCTAGATCATACTTCAAATAAGGCAATAAGAAAATATGAAATACACAATAAGTGCGGTTATTTTAGCGGGTGGAAAAGCGCGTCGAATGAACGGAGCAGATAAAGGCTTGCAGCTTTTACAAAATAAACCATTAATTAGCCATGTGATTGAACGCTTACAACCTCAAGTGGTTGATATTTCTATCAATGCTAATCGTCACCATGCGGAATATGCACAATGGGGTTTTCCCGTATTTTCAGATGAATTGCCTGATTTTCAGGGGCCATTGAGCGGTATGTTAACAGCACTCGAACAAGCTAAAACGGATTTTGTACTTTTTGTGCCTTGTGATAGCCCGTATTTTCCGCAAAACTTATTAGAAAAACTAAAAAGTGCGGTTAAAAATGACCGCACTTTAATAGCTTATGCAAAAGATAAAGAGCGTGAACACCCGACATTTTGTTTGATGTCCGTTCAGCTTAAAGAGAAGTTACGCGCTTATTTAAACGAAGGCGAACGTCGTTTATTACAATTTATGAACAAAAATGGCGCGGTTGCTGTCCAATTTGACAAACAAGAAGGACGATTTGTAAATTTTAATACCTTAGAAGATTTACAATAAATTATTTGTTTAACCTTGAATTTTGTAAAAAATTCTCCATTATTGCAGTGTTTACTTTCTATTTTATTGAGGAACTTTATTATGATGCGAATCCTTTTATTTTTAGCCACTAACTTTGCTGTGATGCTTGTGTTAGGGATTATTTTAAATGTGACCGGTATTGCAGGAAATAGTACAGGTGGCATTTTAATTATGGCGATGCTTTTCGGTTTTGCCGGATCATTGATTTCGTTATTTTTATCAAAAACCATGGCATTGCGCTCTGTGGGAGCAGAAGTGATTACTGAACCGCGTAATCAAGCGGAACGTTGGTTAGTAGAAACTGTACGTCGTCAAGCGCAACAAGCGGGTATTCCAATGCCAGATGTGGCGATTTATCATTCTAATGATGCGAATGCTTTTGCTACGGGGGCAACTAAAAACAATTCTTTAGTGGCGATTAGTACGGGTTTACTAAACTCCATGACGGAAGAAGAGGCTGAGGCGGTATTGGCTCACGAGGTCTCACACATCGCGAACGGCGATATGGTAACCATGACTTTATTACAAGGCGTATTGAATACCTTTGTGATTTTCTTATCTCGTGTGATTGCTAATGCGGTAGCAAGTTCTCGTAATGGTGATGAAGAAAGCCGTAGTTCAGGCATTTATTTCTTGGTTTCAATGGTGTTAGAAATTGTATTTGGTATTTTAGCGAGCATCATCGCGATGTGGTTCTCACGCTATCGCGAATACCGCGCAGATGCAGGCTCTGCACAGCTTGTGGGTAAAGAAAAAATGATTGCGGCATTGCAACGTTTACAACAAATTCATGAGCCGCAAGAGATGGAAGGTTCACTTAATGCCTTTATGATTAACGGCAAACGTAGCGAACTCTTTATGAGTCACCCTCCACTTGAAAAACGTATCGAAGCATTACGTAGTTTATAAAAGATAAAAAATAAAGGGCTAAATTTAATATTTAGCCCTTTTTATTTGTAGATTATTTAATATCCGCTAAGACTTTAGTGAGTAATTCCCAGTACGTTTGTACTGTTGAGATTTGAACTTTTTCATCTGGCGAGTGCGCATTACGAATAGTTGGCCCCACAGAAATCATATCAATATTCGGATAATGTTCTTTCAATAAGCCACATTCAAGCCCTGCATGAATCACTTTAATCTCAGGCTCTTTGCCAAGCACTTCTGCATAATGTTTTTTCATTAAGGCTAAAATTGCCGTGTCGTTTACCGGTTTCCAACCAGGGTAAGAACCTGAGAATTCGACCGTTGCGCCAGTGAGTTCAGCGAGTGAAGTTAAGATTTCTTCTACATATTCTTTACCGCTTTCAATCAATGAGCGAATAAGAATGGTGCCTTCGATTTTATTTTCAAGGGTTTTTAATACACCAATGCTTAACGAGCTCTCCACGACATTTTTGATTACATCACTGTTGCGGATTACGCCATTTGGTAAGACGTTCAGAAAATTAATCACTTTTTTGGTAGTTTCAAGCGTGAAGGTTTGTTGTGGATTTTCAACTAGCTCAGCGGTTAAGGTTAAGTTTGGTTCAGCGATAGCAAGCTCATCTTTCAATAAAACTTCAAAAATTTTGACCGCACTTTTTACGCTTTCTACATCATGATTGAAGCAAATGGTTGCGGCGGCTTCACGTGGAATCGCGTTACGAATTGAGCCTCCGCGAATTTCTGCAAGGGCAAAGTGCGGTTGATTTTGTGTAAGTTTTGCTAATAAGCGTGCTAATACTTTAATTGCATTCGCACGTGTGGTGTGAATATCACAACCAGAGTGACCGCCACGCAAACCTTTTAAGTTAATTTGCAAAGTATGGCTGAATGAATTGGTTTCACGGTGAACAGGTAGTTCAACATTAGCATTCACCCCACCAGCACAACCAATATAGATTTCACCGATTTCTTCGGTATCGGTATTAATTAAGATTTCTGATTTTAACCAGTTACGGCGAAGGTGTACGGCACCATCCATGCCGGTTTCTTCAGTCATGGTGAGTAACACTTCAAGTGGTGGATGTGCAATATCGGTACTTTCTAATACCGCTAAGGTCGAGGCTAAACCGATACCGTTATCCGCGCCAAGTGTGGTGCCTTGTGCTTTTACCCAATCCCCATCAATATAAGGGCGAATTGGGTCTTGAGCGAAGTTATGTGGATTGCCTTCATTCGCTTGCGGAACCATATCTAAATGTGCTTGTAACACAACAGGTTGGCTTTTTTCCATACCAGCTGTGGCAGGTTTACGAATTAATACATTACCGGCTTCATCACGCTCGGCAAAAAATTGTTTTTCTTTCGCCCAGTTGACAATAAAAGTGGCGAGTGCATCTTCATGATGTGAAGGATGCGGAATCGCACAAATTTGATCAAACCATTTCCAAAGTAATTGCGGTTGTAATGTGGTAATTTCTGACATAATGAACTCCTTTTTTCATTAAAATTTTTGCGGAAATCATAGCATAAAACGCCATTTCAGGTTAAAATTCCGCAATTTTTTTATTTAGCGACAAAGTTTAAGGTATTTGTTATGAGCGAAAAATATGTTGTGACTTGGGATATGTTCCAAATGCATGCCCGTAAATTAGCGGAACGTTTACTTCCTGCCACTCAGTGGAAAGGTATTATTGCAGTAAGCCGCGGTGGTTTATTCCCAGCAGCGGTACTTGCTCGCGAATTAAATATTCGTTTCGTAGAAACCGTGTGTATTGCCAGTTATGATCACGATGAACAAGGTGCATTAAAAGTATTACACCGCGTAGATGGTGATGGTGAAGGAATGATCGTGGTAGACGATTTAGTAGATACCGGCAATACCGCTCGTGCAATTCGTGAAATGTATCCGAAAGCAAAATTTGTCACAGTATTCGCAAAACCAGCAGGTGCTGAGTTAGTGGATGATTACGTGATTGATATTCCACAAAATACTTGGATTGAACAACCTTGGGATTTAGGTTTAACTTTCGTGCCACCATTGGCAAGAAAATAATCATAAATGTAAGTTGGAAATGCGGGGTTTGGCCTCGCATTTTGTTTTATTGAGCCAATTGCAAAATCCCGTTAGAATTAACCGCACTTTTACTTAACAAGGAATTTGAATGTCAGCCAAACCACGTTTTGTGCATCTTCGTACGCACACTGATTTTTCTATGATTGATGGAATCGCGAAAGTGAAACCATTAGTCAAGGCGTGTGCAGCAGATAACATGGTCGCGTTGGCATTAACAGATTTTACGAATTTTTGCGGTGTGGTGCGTTTTTATGGTGAAACCCTTTCTTCAGGGATTAAACCGATTATTGGCGCAGATGTTCATGTTAAAAGCGATCTA
>CABQSN010000013.1:0-19932 GCA_902466845.1 uncultured Haemophilus sp. | reverse complement strand
GTTTCGGTTTTTCTATTGGTTTTTCTGGCTTTTTCTCAGGTTCTTTTTTCTTCTCAGGCTCTGGTTTCTTCGTTGGATCTGCGACAACTTCCTGTTTTTCAGGTTCCGGCTCTGCCTGTTGAGGTTCAGGTTCCGGCTCAGGAGCGGGTTCTTCCACTCTCATCCCTTGAATCATTTCCATTGAAATCGTTGTGGATATTTCACCTGGCGCATCGCTCGCAGCTTCATGTGGCGTATGCCAGTTCCAAAATAACGCACCAAGGATGCTACCATGAATCAATAAAGAAATAAGCAAACCTAATAATGATCGTTTGGTTTGTTGGCTGTTCATTGACTACGTCCTACTCCAACGCCTCCGCTTGCAACTCCACCTACTTCAGGCGTATTTTTTGATTCATTTCCTTGAGTTGTTTTGCTTGGAGCGCCTTTATCTTTCATGGAAACAATAACAACATTTTTGATTTCATTTTTCGATAACATATCGGTAATGGTTACGAAATCTTGGAAGGAAGCTTCAGCATCAATTTTTAACGTTACTTTTTGATCTTTATTCCAACCCATAATTTCTTTTTCAAGCGCTTCTTGTGAAATAGGCTTATCGTTAAAATAAAGTTGCTTGTCAGCTGTAACCGTTAATAATTTTGTTAATTCATCTGACTTGAATGCGACCGTTGAACTCGCTTTGGGCACATTTACCTTAATTTTTCCTTGGGAAATAAAGGATGCGGTGACCAACACTATCGCTAATAACACCAACATAATGTCGATGAAAGGAATAATGTTGATTTCATCAAATTTTTTCACGATTATTCCTTATCTTTCTGAGCGTTTAATACTTTCCATTTCAATCGGTTAACTTCTACTTTACGACCTAAGCCGTTATAGAACATCATAGACGGAATAGCGACTAAAATACCAAGTGCGGTTGCTTTTAATGCAAGAGAAAGGTGCATCATAATAGCACCTGCGTCGACTTCGCCATCACCATGGCCAATTTGGAAGAAAGTTAATAAAATTCCAATTACCGTACCTAATAGACCAACATAAGGTGCGTTAGCACCGACAGTGGAGATCACCGTCATATTGCGATTTAAATCAATTTCAAGTGCGTGAATATTGGAATATTTTGCTACGTCCACACGCTTTAAAAAGATAAAACGCTCAATCACGGCCGCAAGCATGATTACACTCATAACAAGTAGAAGTCCAATAATAATGTAATCACTGTATTGTTGTAAAAACTCAAAAAGTTGTAGCATTTGATAGTCCTTGAATGTTTAATAAAAACTCAAAATTAATTGAGAATGAATTTCAATTAGATTGGGGATTTTACCAAATGGAAAATAGAGCGTAAATATAAATTAGAAAAATGAACGATTTTTTGACCGCACTTTGAGATAAATCACAGAAGTGCGGTTGTTTGAGCAGTATTTTAAAGAGAGTGTAAGTAATCTAGGACAACTTGATGATGTTCACCTGTTTTGAATTTATCAAAAACGTGCTGAATTTTGCCTTGTTCATCAATGAGGAAGCTAATGCGGTGAATGCCGTCATAGGTGCGTCCCATAAATTTCTTTTCACCCCATACACCAAATTGCTCGGCAACCTGGTGATCTTCATCAGAAAGTAAAGTGAAATTGAGTGACTTTTTCTCAACAAATTGAGCGAGTTTTTTAGGGGAATCTGTACTGATGCCTAAAATAACTACACCTAATTTTTCTAACTCACTTTTAGCATCACGTAAACCGCAGGCTTGAGTTGTACAGCCTGGTGTTAAGGCTTTGGGATAAAAATACACAAGTACTTTTTTACCTTTAAAGTCGCTAAGTGAAATCGGTTGATTATCTTGATTTAAAAGGGTGAATTGCGGTGCTAAGTCACCTGCTTGTAATGTTTTCATAAAAAATCCTTAAAAATGTGAAAAATGATTTGTAAATTCAGACTATTTTAGCGATTATAACTGAGTATTTTCAAATATTATTATTAAATGCAGAATAGATGTGAATGGAGTACTTATGACTACGCAAAAACCTTTATTTTCAGGCAGTATTGTTGCTTTAGTAACCCCGATGGATAACCACGGGAATATTGATTTTGAAACATTAAAAAAACTCATTGAATTTCATATCGATGCTGGTACTAATTCTATTGTATCGGTAGGCACAACAGGAGAATCTGCAACATTAAGCATTGAAGAAAATGTGAAAGTGATAGAAAAGACAGTTGAGTTAGCAAAAGGTCGTATCCCAATTATCGCAGGCACCGGCGCCAATGCAACAAGCGAAGCTATCGTGATGACAAAATTATTACGTGATAGTGGCGTGGCCGGTTGTTTATCTGTAGTGCCTTACTACAATAAACCGACTCAGGAAGGCATGTTCCAACATTTTAAAGCCATTGCCGAATGTACAGATTTACCACAACTTCTTTATAATGTGCCGGGTCGTACCGGTAGTGATATGAAACCGGAAACCGTGGCTCGTTTATCACAAATTGAGAATATTGTTGGGATTAAAGAAGCAACTGGCGATTTAACTCGTATCACGGCGATTAAAGAATTAGCCGGTAAAGATTTCATTGTGTTAAGTGGAGATGATGCCACAGGGTTAGAAGCGATGAAATTAGGCGCAGAGGGTGTTATTTCTGTGACAAATAACCTTGCAGCAAAAGATATGGCCGCGATGTGTCGCTATGCTTTAGCGGGCGATTTTGCGAAAGCGGAAGAAATTAATGCACGTTTAATGCCTTTACATAAAGATTTATTTATTGAATCAAATCCAATCCCGGTTAAATGGGCGGCATATCGTTTAGGTTTAATTAAGACTCCACATTTACGTTTACCTCTTACTGTGTTAAGCGAAAGCGCTCAAGTAAAAGTAGAAGAAGCATTAAAAGTTGCTGGCTTAATTTAATGAATTAAAGGGTTGTTTTTACAGCCCTTTAAACTTTCGACTTTTTTATTTGTCAAAGAGCGGTCATTATTTTTATTGGAAGGATTAAGGAATGAAAAAGATTGTACTCACTTTGGTCTCGGTAGCATTGTTATCAGCGTGTTCAAACAGCGTAGAAAAAATGCAGACGGCTAACGACACTTATCAGAACGCTGATCGTGAAATACCGAGCTTTTCTCCTTTAGCAAGTGGTGGTGTAACATTGCCGCAAGCCGATCCTACTTATGAGCTTCCTCAGCTTAATGTGAAAAAAGAACGCGTGGATATTCGTCCGCCTTCAACCCCATTAGCGATTATCAAAAATTCTTTGACACAATTTGATGGCGAACGCGCATTGATTGTTTATACGGATGCGCAAGCAGAGCTTTATAATCTCAAACAAATTGAGCGTTTATTGAAAGAAGAAGGCACGAATTCAACTTTAAATGGTGCGGTATTAATTAGCGATTGGGCGCCAACAGGTCGTGCAGATGATAAAGCCAATACAGAGATCCGTTATAAAGTTGAACAAGTTACTGCTCAGGGTGCGAGCGCGTTAGCGGTTTCTGTGGAGCAAATGCGTCGTGAGGGTGTGATTTACACCCCAGATCAAGCAGATAAACAACGTTATGCGTCTGATCGTTTAAATCGTTTTGTTGCTGCGCTTACTAACGCTTATAACAAGCAACAACAAGATTTAAATAATGCCTCAGCAGGACCTTTCCAATCAGGTTTAATTACTGATACGAACGGTAGAATGGCATTAGGTATGGATGCAAGTTTTGGCCAAGCATGGCAACGTTTAGGTTCAACTTTACCGAAATTAGGCTTTAACACAACATCTGAATCAGCCGGTCGTGGTTATCGCGAATTGAAATATAAACCATTGGATAAACAAGAGTGGTTACGTTTAGGTGTGAATCCGCCTAATCTAGAAAAAGGTGTTTACCGAATGCAAATTTCCGCAGTGGGTAAACAAAGTGCGGTTGTGATCACTGATGAAGACGGCAAGACACTACCAAATGAAGCGGCTCAATCCTTGTATTCAGCATTAAGTGTATTGCTTGCACAATAATATGAGTTGAGAAATAAAAAGTGCGGTTCAATTTGACCGCATTTTTTTATTGGAAAAGATTTATTCGGCTTTCACGCCTAAGTGACCAATTTTTACGCCTAGGTT
This sequence comes from uncultured Haemophilus sp., assembly GCA_902466845.1. GTDB lineage: Bacteria > Pseudomonadota > Gammaproteobacteria > Enterobacterales > Pasteurellaceae > Haemophilus_D. The sequence continues at coordinate 15,822 of CABQSN010000013.1, read as the reverse complement.
ACCAAGAGAAACAGGATCCAAATAATCACCTAAGAATTTGAATAACTCACCTAATTCCGTAAATGAGCGTTTGATTTTTATTTGATCTTCTACTTTACGCACAAATTCATAACGTACATTTTCGCCTTCAAAATAAGCCGTGAGCGTGAGATAAATGGTTTCAAAAAAATGGCTTTGAGCCCCCTCTTCACCCGGATCACTGATACGGACATTCCAAGTATTGTTAAATAAAACTTCTGTTTTGATTGACATATAGACTTCCTCTGTTTGTTATTTTTTATACTGAAATTGAAACGAAAAACCCGATGATAAAATTTCTGAAATTAAAAACTTTATCATCGGGCTTTTCAAAGCAATTGCTCGCATATTTTGCTTTGCGTTGGTAACTGCCTTTACCTTTACGTTTTTTCTCAACGCGTTGGCGGAATAATTTGTCGTGCAATAGTGCCATCACGGCATTATCTTTCACAACACCTTTGGTGTGTCGATAAATGGGCTGATTTTCAACCGCACTTTTTGTTTTTTTCGTCATATTTACCTCTAAAAAATTGCCGTGAAGTGGTTCACGGCAAGTCATTATAGCGAAAATGAACAGAATTACAAAATGGCGAGTACGCTTTCAGGTGGTCGTCCAATTTTAGCTTTTTCACCTTTTACCACAATCGGGCGTTCTAATAGGGCTGAATTTTCACTGATGGCTTTTAATAAATCATCCTTAGTTAATGCTGGATTATCTAACCCTAATGATTGATAAAGCTCATCTTTGGTACGCATCATTTTTCTGACATCATCTAATCCTAATTTATTCGCCAGTTGCTGTAATGCTTCAACAGAGTAGTGTTGTTGTAAATAAAGTTCGATAGTTGGTTGAATACCTTTTTCTTCTAATAAAGCTAAGGTTTCACGGCTTTTTGAACAGTGCGGATTATGGTAAATCTTAACAGACATAACGTTTCCTTCTATTTTATGTTGAATGAGTGGATATAGGATTGATTTAAATTTTAACTTATAATGACAAAAAATACTTGTTTAGGAAGACTTTATGTTAGAAATGCTAAAAAATTGGTATAGCCGCCGCTTAAGCGATCCGCAGGCGATGGGGCTACTTGCCATTTTGTTGTTTGGCTTTATTGCGATTTATTTCTTTAGTGATTTAATCGCCCCGTTGCTGATTGCCATTGTATTAGCATATTTATTGGAAATGCCGATTAATTTTTTAACGAAAAAATTAAAATTTCCTCGAATGCTTGCCACGTTAATTATTTTTGGTGGCTTTCTAACCTTGGCGTTATTAATTTTCTTCGGGCTTGTACCAACACTATGGAATCAAACGATTTCCTTATTAAGCGATTTGCCGGCCATGTTCAATAAGTTACATGAATGGTTGTTAGCCCTTCCTGAGCATTATCCTGAACTCATTGATTACACCATGATTGACACCTTTTTTAGTGCGGCTCGAGCGAAGATTTTGGGCTTTGGTGAATCTGCGGTGAAATTGTCGATTACCTCATTAATGAACCTTGTATCACTGGGTATTTATGCATTTTTAGTGCCATTAATGATGTTCTTTATGCTAAAAGATAAAAGCGAACTTCTTGCGGGTGTGAGTCGCTTTTTACCTAAAAACCGTCTTTTAGCCTCTAAAGTATGGAATGAAATGCAGCAACAAATTGCGAATTATATTCATGGCAAATTGTTGGAGATTTTGATTGTTGGCGTGGTGACTTATATTATCTTTTTAAGCTTTGGTTTAAATTACCCGTTATTACTTTCTGTTGCCGTTGGTCTTTCTGTCTTAGTCCCTTATATTGGTGCGGTATTGGTGACGATTCCTGTTGCGTTAGTGGCCATGTTCCAGTTTGGCATTTCCCCAACGTTTTGGTATTTAATTGTGGCCTTTGCGGTGAGTCAACTTTTAGATGGAAACTTGTTGGTACCGTATTTATTCTCTGAAGTCGTTAATTTACACCCTTTAGTCATCATTATTTCAGTGCTGATTTTTGGCGGATTATGGGGATTCTGGGGCGTATTCTTCGCGATTCCATTGGCAACGCTCGTCAAAGCTGTGATAAATGCATTGCCGGATTAGACAGGATTAAAACGATAAAAAGAAAGCTGACGAAAGTCAGCTTTTTTGTTCTTTTAATTTTTGGATATCCAGAATTTCGACACAATCTGTTGTCCCAGCTTTAATACGCCATTTAATATTAAATTCGTACAGACTAATGCCGTAAATACGATCGGTTTCTTTACCTTGTTGATAAGCCGGGCGGGGATCTTGTGCGATCACTTCTGTAATAAATCTCGCTAAGTGCGGTCGGTTTTTGTGATATTTTTCTACCGCACTTTGGGCGATTTCTGTCAATTCTACGTTTAATTTTGCAGGTGGTTTTTCTTGCGCAAAACTTGATTTTGCCTCAGGTTCACTATCAGCATAGGCAATATAAGGCTTAATATCAAAAATAGGTGTACCATCGACAAGATCCACGGATCCTAAATGTAGAAAAACACGTCCATGAATACATTCTACTTGGCGTAATTCTACTTTGGATAAGCCTAGCGGATTTGGACGATGTGTAGCGCGAGAAGCAAATACGCCGACACGTTGATTGCCGCCTAAACGAGGGGGGCGAACGGTGGATTGCCATTTCCCATGGGGTACTTTGTCAAATTGGAAAATAAGCCAAAGATGGCTAAATTGCTCTAATCCTCGTACAGCTTCTGGCGAATTATACGGAGGGAGCAGTTCCACAATACCAATGCCATCCTGTACTAAATCTGGCTGTCGTGGCACCGAGAATTTTTCTTTGTAAGGCGTGTGAATCACCGCAATTGGGTGAAGCGTCAGTGTTAAATCATTCATAAAAAGGCAATTTCCGTGTAGAATACGCCCTTTATTGTAATCAAAAGTGCGGTCAAAAAAAATGACAAATCATAAATTGAAAATGTGGTGGGAAACCGCTCGCCCAAAAACCTTGCCTTTGGCATTAGCTTCTATTTTTACCGGTTCAGCATTGGCATATTGGGCGGATAAAGAAAGTTTTAATCTCACCGTGATGTTACTTTGCTTGCTTACTACCATTTTATTGCAAGTACTTTCTAACTTTGCTAACGATTATGGTGATCATCAAAAAGGGTCAGATACCGAAGAACGTATTGGGCCTTTACGTGGTATTCAGCAAGGTGCAATTTCCGCGAATGAGCTTAAATGGGGCTTAATTTTAATGGCCGTAGGTTCATTCTTTTCAGGCGCATTCTTAATTGGTATCGCATATCAAAATCTTACAGATTTATTGGCCTTTGCTGGTTTGGGTATTCTTGCCATTATTGCTGCCATTACTTATACCGTAGGCGCTAAACCTTATGGTTATTTAGGTTTAGGCGATCTGTCAGTGTTGCTCTTTTTTGGACTATTAGGTGTAGGTGGAACTTATTATCTACAAACTCACAGCATTGATAGCTTAATTACTTTACCTGCGTTAGGCTCAGGTTTATTAGCAACAGCCGTTTTAAATATCAATAATTTACGTGATATTGAGCAAGATGCGAAAGTAGGGAAAAATACTCTGGTTGTGCGTATTGGCCCGAAGAAAGGACGTATTTATCATTGTATTTTATTAAGCGTTGCCTCTTTATGTTATGTGCTATTTGCGGCATCAACAGCATTTAGCCCTTGGCATTTCTTATTTTTATTGGCATTTCCATTGTTATTAAAACACGCATTATTTGTTTATCGTAGCAAAGAGCCCGCAGTGTTGCGTCCGATGTTGGCTCAGATGTCTATGATTTCTTTATTTATCAATATCTTGTTTAGTTTAGGCTTGCTTATCGGCTAAATCGGCTTATACTAGAGAAAAAATTTTAACGACAAGGGGTACATTATGTATATCGATACTTCAGAACTTTGTGATATTTATGCTGATCAAGTAGATGTGGTTGAGCCAATTTTTTCTAGCTTTGGTGGTGTCAGCAATTTCTACGGCAAAGTGACGACAGTAAAATGTTTTGAAAATAATGGATTAATTGCCGAAATTCTCGAAGAGAATGGTAACGGCAGAGTGCTTGTCGTAGATGGCGGTGGCGCAGTACGTTGTGCTTTAATTGATGCTGAGCTTGCACAACTTGCCGCAGATAATGACTGGGCGGGCATCATTGTTTATGGTGCAGTGCGTCAAATTCAACAACTTGAAAATATTGATATCGGTATTCATGCGCTTGCTCCAATTCCAGTTGGCGCAGATGAAAATAATCATGGTGAAAGTGATCTTCCGGTCAATTTTGGTGGCGTGACGTTCTTTCCTGAAGATTATATTTATGCTGATTTAACAGGTATTATTCTTTCACAAGAAGCATTAGATTTAGAAGATTTCGAAGAATAAATTTGAAATTATTGACCTTTTTAAAGTGCGGTTAGAAATAACCGCACTTTTTTTGTTAAAATTTTTTTGAACAAGATCACATTTTAAACATTTGTTGGTTGAAAGTTTGTAACATTCATTTAACATCGAAAATAGTTCATTTGTAATCAGTTTGGAGGGACTCATGAACGAAACAAACACAACAAAAAATTATAAAAGTGGGATTATCTTTCTGCTAGCGATAGCCTGTTTTTTTATTTTACTTAAAGCCTTACCTTTTGCACCTAAGGAAAATGCAGGTTTAGCATTATTAGCTTTGGTAGCAATCCTTTGGTTAACTGAAGCATTACATGTAACAGTTACCGCGCTATTGGTGCCATTGCTTGCGATTGCACTTGATTTGGTGACAACCAAACAAGCTTTAGTGGCGTTTGCTGATCCAACCATTTTCTTATTCTTTGGTGGTTTTGCTTTAGCGACAGCTTTGCACATACAAAAACTCGATAAAATGATTGCCAATAAAATCATGGCAATGGCACGTGGTAATTTGTTTGTCGCTGTGATGTATCTTTTTGCTATTACTGCTTTCCTTTCCATGTGGATGAGTAACACAGCAACAGCTGCCATGATGTTACCTTTAGCGATGGGGATCTTAAGCAAACTTGATAAAGAAAAAGAACATAATACTTATGTCTTCGTATTATTAGGGATTGCATATAGTGCGAGTATTGGTGGTATGGGTACATTAGTGGGTAGCCCACCAAATGCGATTGTTGCAAGTAACTTACATTTAACCTTCTCTGATTGGTTATGGTATGGTTTACCAATTATGCTCATTTTGATGCCGTTGATGATTGGTACACTTTTCATTGTCTTTAAACCAAAACTTAATTTACATTTTGAACAAAACTTTGAACGTATTGAAATGAATGGCCAACGCGTTTTAACGCTTGTCATTTTTGGTGTTATTGCACTTTGTTGGGTATTTAGTAGTTATATTAATCCAATCATTTCAGGTGTATTTGGTCTTGCTAAAAATATCGGTAGTTTTGATAGCGTCGTTGCATTACTTGCGGCTGTCATTATTTGTTCAACCGGTGTGGCAAATTGGAAACAAATCCAAGAAAGCACTGACTGGGGCGTATTGATGCTTTTCGGTGGTGGCTTAACTTTAAGCGCCGTGTTAAAAGATTCTGGTGCAAGTAAAGTATTAGCTGACGGTATTGTATTCTTAGTTCAAGGACAACATTACTACCTCATCGGTTTATTGGTCGCAACCTTCATTATTTTCTTAACTGAATTTACTTCCAATACGGCAAGTGCGGCGTTATTAGTACCAATCTTTATTTCTATCGCACAATCTCTCGGTATGCCGGAAATTGGTCTTGCGTTAATTATCGGTTTAGGTGCATCTTGTGCCTTTATGTTACCAGTGGCGACACCGCCAAATGCAATCGTATTTGGTACGGGACATGTTCGTCAGAGTGATATGGTGAAAGCTGGGTTTATCTTAAATATTGTGTGTATACTCGTTATCGCGACAATAGGATATTATTTCTGGTTGAATTAATCGTATAAAAGAAAAGGGCGCGTTGGATATCTTCAACACGCCCTTTTATTATTCCAAATAAAGATTATTCATCTTTATTTGATTTATCCTCTTCTTCTACTTCAATCTCAACGTCATCTGCTTTGTCTGCAGCACCGTTAATCGTTAAGCAAACTTCGCTAGAAATCAAATGCTCTAAGATTGTTGCTAGTTCGTGTAATTTTTCTTTGTCATCATCGAAATAACCTTCTTCTTTTAAGTTAGCAATGAAGGCCGAGAAGACTGCTTTATCAAAGAACTCTGGTGCGTTAATACCGTGTAATACAGAAAGACGCTGTGCCACCAATTGGCTTTCTTTTTCTAATAATCCGCGAGCAATTCCAGGATCTCTACGTAAAATGCTTACTGTAATGTAGTAGCGTTGTAAGATTTCACGCATACCCGCAGACCAAAGTTGTAAAATACGAACTTTAGAGCGGTGGATAGATAAGAAATTATTATTGGCTTGGATAACATCCTGACGCGCAAATTCATCAATAATGGCTTTAATTTGTGTATTTAATTCTTCTTCATTGAAATGAAGGAAGAGTTCACCTTTTAAGAATGGATAAATTTTACGAACCGCATCCAATAATAAATCTTTTTGGATTGCTTCATAATGTAAAACGATACTCGCAACAAGTGAAGGCAACACAAATAAGTGTTGAATATTATTTCGGTAATACGTCATGAGAACAGCAGAATTACGTTCTAAACGAATAATTTCCCCAAAGTTATCTTTTTCAACTAACACGCCAACACGATCTAAGCTTAATACGTGGTCAAGCATCGCTTTTGGTGTATCAGTTGGAAGCACCACATCAGTAGAATACGGGACATTCTTTAACATCTCTTGATAACTAGAGAGTTGTTCTAATAACTGTTCATGAGAAAGTGCACGCTGACGAGAAGAGAGGAGGGCAGTTCCCACTAAATTCATCGCATTAACAGCAGCGGCTTTATTAATATTTACCATCACTTGATTAGATACAGATCCAACTGCATGGTTAAACCAGTGTGGTTTATCTTCATGATGTTGTTCTTTCCATTCTGGATAATGGTGATTGAGGTAATTGGAAAGCGTGATTGGTTCACCGAAATTCACAAACCCCTGACCTAAATTACGCAATTTTTTAATCACACGTAAAACTAAGCCAGCATTTTCTTTTTCTTTTGCGGCACCACGTAATTCCTTAGCATAAGTGTCCACTTCTAATACGTGCTCATAACCAATATACACTGGCACCACAGAAATTGGACGAGTTTGGTTATGTTGAAGCGCTTGTAGCGTCATCGACATCATACCGGTTTTCGGTGCAAGCAAGCGACCTGTACGAGAACGACCACCTTCAATGAAGTATTCGACGGAATAACCGCGGTGGAATAATTCCCCTAAATACTCACGGAAAATTGCAGAATAAAGGCGGTTACCTTTAAAGGTACGACGAATAAAGAATGCCCCCCAGCTACGGAATAAAGGGCCCGCTGGCCAGAAGTTTAAGTTGATCCCTGCTGCAATATGTGGCGGTACAAGACCTTGGTGATAGAGCACATAAGAAAGTAATAAATAGTCAATGTGACTACGGTGACAAGGCACATAAACAATCTCATGTCCTTCTAATGCTAATTTACGCACGCGGTCCGCATTTTGTACATCAATACCGGAATACAGTTTGTTCCATAACCAACGTAAGAAACGATCCGCCGCCCGAAGACTTGAATGGCTTACATTTGCTGCAATTTCATGAAGAATTTTTTCGGCTTCAGCATAGGCTTTCTCGCGGCTGATATTTTTTGATTTTGCCTCATCTTCAATCGCATTTTGAATTGCTTGGGAATTTAATAGTTTATTAAACATCGCTTCGCGGTTTGGTAAACGAGGACCAGTAGCGGAAATGCGTTGTTTAGCAAAGTGCATTTTAGCCACGCGAGCCAGTTTTTGCGCAATTTTTTCATCTGAACCGTGCTCATTTACCATGTAACGCAAAGAAAGCGCTTGAGAAAAACGCACAAAAGTATCACGTCCAAACCAAATTGCCGCAAAGGTTTTTTGAATGCCATTCAATAAACGCAGATTCGGTAAGCTTGCTTTATCTTCTTTACCTGGTGAACGTCCCCAAAGCACAGAAACAGGGATCAGTTGTACATCTAAATCAGCAACATCACGGTGCAACTCTAAATATTTATTGAAGACTTTGACAGTTTCATCTTTTGCGCCTTTTGATTTAAAAAAGCGACGACCTTCGTCTAAATAGACATAACGTGGTAATGCTACGCCATCAATCACATTCTTTTCAGCCGGATCAGGCAAACCTACGCTCAAACAGTTACGACGGAAAATCACGAAGTCAGTTTGAGAGGTATAAGGTAAAACATAAAGAATAGGTTGATTGATATTGAGTTGAAGCTCTTCAATTGGTTGAGCGGGGATTGGATTATTTTTTACTAAAACCGAAAGCGGTAATTCTAATAATTTACGATAAGTACTTACGATGTCAGACATAATTAACGTTCTCTTTTTGTTAGACATTTCTAGGTATTGTCAGGCATTTTAACACATTCGACCAGTCAAATTCTAAAAATTTACATTTGAGATTTGTGATGAACACTCAAAAATATGAAAAAAATTGACCGCACTTTTATCGCTAGAAAATAGTTGTTGCAATCGTTACCTTTCTGTATATACTAACAGTTATTCTGTATAAAGTAACAGGAGTGTATATGAGACCATTAACTGCCAGACAACAAGAAGTGCTGGAACTCTTAAAACGACATTTAGAAACCACGGGTATGCCGCCAACTCGTGCAGAAATTTCTCGTGAATTAGGCTTTAAATCCCCTAATGCGGCGGAAGAACACTTAAAAGCGCTTGCTCGTAAAGGTGCAATTGAAATTGTTGCGGGGGCTTCTCGCGGTATTCGCATTATTGATGACAGTGCAAATGATGAGGAAGAAGAAGGCTTACCGCTCATCGGTCGCGTGGCTGCAGGGGAACCAATTTTGGCTGAGCAACATATTGAAGGTACTTATCGTGTTGATGCTAATATGTTCAAACCACAAGCTGACTTTTTATTAAAAGTATATGGCCAATCCATGAAAGATATTGGTATTTTAGACGGCGATCTTCTTGCTGTTCATAGCACAAAAGATGTGCGAAATGGACAGATTGTTGTCGCACGAATTGAAGATGAAGTGACAGTAAAACGCTTAGAGCGTAAAGGTTCTGTTATTTATCTGCATGCAGAAAATGAAGAGTTTCAGCCGATTGTTGTTAATCTTGAAGAACAACCTCATTTTGAAATTGAAGGGATTGCAGTAGGGATTATTCGTAATAACGCTTGGATGTAATGATGAAAGTGCGGTGAGAAAATAAAGTGTTTTTTGACCGCACTTTGTCTATTCTGGCTATTTGCCATTCGGCTTATTGCTCTCTATAATGCCAAAAAATTTTCAAATCAAGGAAGGAAACATGCAGTTTTCCAAAATGCATGGCCTTGGCAATGACTTTGTCGTTGTTGATGCTGTGACGCAAAATGCCTATTTTACCCCTGAAACCATTAAACGCTTAGCCGATCGTCATCGTGGTATTGGTTTTGATCAGCTTTTAATTGTTGAGCCACCTTATGATCCAGATTTAGATTTCCATTATCGTATTTTCAATGCCGATGGTAGTGAAGTGTCTCAATGTGGAAATGGAGCAAGATGTTTTGCGCGTTTTGTGACTTTAAAAGGACTGACTAATAAAAAGGATATTGCAGTAAGCACGCAAAAAGGAAAGATGGTTTTAACGGTAAAAGAAGATGGGCAAATTCGCGTCAATATGGGCGAGCCGATTTGGGAACCTAATAAAATTCCTTTTACTGCCAACAAATTTGAAAAAAATTATATTCTGCGAACCGATGTTCAAACGGTGCTTTGTGGTGCGGTATCAATGGGCAATCCACATTGCGTTGTTCAAGTGGATAATATTGAAACGGCTAATGTAGCAGAATTAGGTCCATTATTAGAGAATCACGAACGTTTTCCGGAAAGGGTAAACGCTGGATTTATGCAAGTCGTCAATCGTAACCACATTAAATTGCGTGTATATGAACGTGGTGCAGGTGAAACGCAAGCTTGTGGCAGTGGGGCGTGCGCGGCTGCTGCTGTTGGGATTATGCAAGGTTTACTTGATAACAAAGTGCAAGTTGATCTACCTGGTGGTAGCTTGCTTATTGAGTGGGAAGGCGTAGGCTCACCGCTTTATATGACTGGCGATGCGACTCATATCTATGATGGCAACATTCACCTTTAATCTTTTCTAATCTGAAGAAAAAATGCGTGGAGATTATCCACGCATTTTTTATTTATTGTTCAACTTCCACATCACGCTGATTTAATGGTTGCGTTGGGCGGTTGTTTTTCCCTTCCATTTCTTCTATCGCGGCAATTTGTGCTTTGCTTGCTTGAATTGGTGATTTAAAAATAGTCCAAGCCACGTTTTCACTACAAGGTGGAGTTGTGAGTGATCCATTTAAGCGGAAGCGTGCCATCTCTTTTGGCATTAGCGCTTGAATATCAATCTGTTGAGCCAATTTTTCTTTTTGTCCAACGGTGAGTTTTTTCTCAACGACTGGTGCTAATGCTGGATTCGCTTCGCCTTCATTGACCATTACGGCAACAACCGCTAATGCTTTATCTTCACTTTGATGAACAAAATGAATTTCTAAAGGATAATGTTGGCGTTTAAAAGTATGTTCACTCGGTGTGTGAAAGTGAAATTGTTTTAAATAAAATGGTTTATTGTTGAGCGTAATAAATGGTGCATTTTCTTGTGCAATACTGACTTGCACAGTATGTCCATTGTTTTCTACTTGATAAGCCGCAGGGAAATAATCCATTTTAAGTGATTTTTTTGCCACTTTCATGCTGTTATCTGCTTCAAGATTAACAGGCGACTGAACTTTCCCTAGCTTACAGGTTTGATATTCGGTGAGCAAATCACCCCAATGTTCAGGGCTTTCTTTTCCATTATAAGACCAATGCGCTTTATGCGTTTGGGCAAATGATGTTGTGCTTAATGCGATAAGTAAGCTAGAAAGCAATAGACGAGTCTTCATAAGGCACCTCTCCTTTTTTTGTGGTATATGCCTCATCGATTCTACTGGTTCTGTATGATAACTTTTTGATTTTGGTTAAGTTCTGTTTGAGTGTTTAACTCATCGTACGAGTGGGGATAATGCTAAAAAACCGTCTATTCTGACCACACTTTTTTAGCCCTGATAGAGTCGTTCTCTCAGATCTTCTGCGGTTTGGCAGGTTTTAATTCGTTCAAAAACGATATCTGCTTCAGGATATTCTTTATTAAGATAGCGTAGCCATTGTTTGATGCGGGCAACATGATAAAAACCGGAATCATGGAAATTTTCCATTTCCGCATATTTTTGCAAGATCTTTTGAATATCCGCCCAAGGCATTTTTTCACAATTTTGTTTGAGTACAAGACTTATGTTCGGAATATTTAATGCACCACGTCCGACCATCAGATCCTCGCAACCTGTCGCTTTCAAACATGCTTGACCATCTTCCCAACGCCAAATTTCACCATTAGCAATTACAGGGATCGTCAAGCGAGATCTCACTTCACCGATTTTTTCCCAATTGATGCGATCGGCATGATAGCCATCGGCTTTGGTTCGACCGTGAATAGTGATTTCAGTGGCACCGCCTTGTTGTACCGCATCGGCAATTTCAAACGCTTGTGAAGTACAATCCCAACCTAATCGCACTTTCACACTGACAGGTAAATGACTAGGTACAGTTTTTCGTAAGGCTAGAGTCGCTTGATAAATTAGTTCAGGTTGCTTGAGAAGTGCTGCACCTCCGTTACTGCCATTAACGGTTTTGGATGGGCAACCACAATTTAAATCAATGCCATGTGAGCCCAGTTCAATGGCGCGATTGGCATTTTCAGCAAGACAATTAGGATGTTGACCTAAAAGTTGGACACGAACAGGGGTTCTAGAAGGGGTAAACCCTTGATTTTTGAGTTCAGGGCAAAGACGATAAAAGACTTTTTCAGGTAAGAGTTGATCCACCACGCGAACAAATTCGGTGACGCAGAGATCATATTCATTCACCTCGGTTAAAAGCTGGCGAACGAAAGGGTCAAGCACTCCTTGCATGGGGGCGAGGATAACACGCACTATTTCCAGCCTTTCACTTTACAAATTAAATCGTAAGCGGCTTGGATTTGTTGCGCTTTTTCTTTAGCCATTTCCATCATTTCTGGCGGTAAGCCTTTAGCAACTAATTTATCCGGATGATGCTCATTCATTAAACGACGATATGCACGTTTTACAGCATTACGGTCATCACTTTCACTCACGCCTAATACTTTATAAGCATCACTTAATGTTGGGCCTGAAGATTGTTGGTAACCACCTTGTTGTTGGTATTGGTAGCCACCTTGCTGTTGATAACCGCCTTGTTGGTATTGGCGATAGAATCCACCTTGGGTAAATTGGCGAGCCGCAATTTCCATTGCCAGCATTTGCTCAAACTGCATACGGGAAAGACCAAGTTCTTCGGCTACCACATAAAGCACTTCTTTTTCCGACTCATGTAATTGAGAATCAGCAAAGGCAGCTTGCACTTGCACGTGCAAGAACATTCTCAATAAATCAGCTCGTTGTCCACATCCAATGCGAAATTCACGAATCACCTGACGTAGTGGAAAATCTGCTGCTTTACCTCGACTAAATGCCTCTTGAGCAAGTTTGCGATGACTCTCATCTAATTGCATCTGGTTCATCAATTGATTTGCCAGTTGAATATCTTCTTCCGTCACTCGACCTTTGGATTTACTTAAATGTCCAAGTACCGCAAAAGTGGTTTGCATAAAGAGTGCTTGTCTGGTCGTTTTTTTCTTAAAAAAGCTAGAGTTAACCGAACCAAGCTCATAGAGTTTTTTATCTGCGATAGAGCCTAAAATAAGTCCAGCGATGGCGCCAAAAAAGCCCCCCCATTTAAAACCGAGAAAAACGCCGATAATCTTTCCAAAAAAATACATTCTCTTCCCCTAAAGTGCGGTCAAAAAGGTCTTTTGACAATAATGGGCAGACGCAAATGTCTGCCCTTACATTAATATGGCTTTATTCTTATTTTTCAAGTGATGAATTACACACCATAACTTTCACGATAAGCCCGCATCGCAGGTAAATATTGCTGATAATCGGGTTCTTTTTCAATGAATTGCATTAAATCATCCAAATCAATAATGGAAAGCACTTGGCATTGATAGTCTCGTTCTACTTCTTGGATGGCTGACAGTTCCCCTTTGCCTTTTTCCTGACGATTTAATGCAATAAAGACAGCAGCTAATTTGGCGTGATTGGCTTCAAGAAGCGCCATGGATTCACGAATGGCTGTGCCAGCTGTAATGACATCATCGATTAACAACACATTGCCGGTTAATGAGCTACCGATCAAATTACCGCCTTCACCGTGATCTTTGGCTTCTTTGCGATTAAAGCAAACTGGTGTATCACGATTAAATTGATTGAATAGTGCAATGGAAACGCTCGTCGCAATCGGAATGCCTTTATAGGCAGGTCCAAAAATGACATCAAAATCGACCGCACTTGATTGAATAGCCTTCGCATAGTATTCACCTAAGCGAGCAAGATCTGCGCCAGTACTAAACAATCCAGCATTGAAAAAATAAGGGCTTTTTCGACCTGATTTTAGGGTAAATTCACCAAATTTGAGCACTTGGCGACTCAACGCGAATTTAATAAATTCGATTTTGTAGCTTTCCATTTTTTGTTCCTATAAACCTAATGCTTCACGTTGTGCAGCGAAGATTTGTTCGCAGCCTTGTTTTGCTAAGCCTAATAAGGTGAGTAATTCTTCGTGGCTGAATGGTTCGCCTTCTGCGGTACCTTGCACTTCGATCATGCGGCCATCTTCCATCATCACAACGTTCATATCTGTTTCGGCAGCTGAGTCTTCTACATATTCCAAATCACATACAGTCTCACCCTCAACAATTCCAACTGAAACTGCAGCAACGAGACCTTTGATTGGATTAGTTTTTAATGTACCGTTAGCGATTAAACCATTGATAGCATCACATAAAGCCACTGCTGCACCGGTGATTGAAGCAGTTCTTGTACCGCCATCCGCTTGAATCACATCGCAGTCTAAAGTAATAGAACGTTCACCAAGGGCCTCTAAGTCAACCATTGCACGCAATGAACGTGCGATTAAGCGTTGAATTTCCATGGTGCGTCCACCTTGTTTGCCTTTTGCTGCTTCACGTTGCATACGGCTGTGTGTAGAGCGAGGTAACATGCCATATTCTGCTGTCACCCAACCTTGATTTTGTCCTTTTAAGAAACGCGGTACGCTTTCATCAACACTCGCCGTACACAATACTTTGGTATCACCAAATTCCACTAATACTGAGCCTTCAGCATGTTTAGTATAATTACGGGTGATTTTAATTGGACGAGATTGATGATTTTCACGATTATTTGGACGCATTCTGAATTCCTTTATTTTTATTGATAAAAAAGCGTGCCTATTTTAGCACGCTTTTCACTGTTTTATGGATTTGCTTGTTCAAACTCACGAATTTTATTAAAGACATCTTGTAAATTTGAGCCGTAGTTGATTTTTTGCAATTCAGGAACAGAGTTTGATTTCACTAACATTCTCAGTGGTTGGAACTGCATATTGCACAAGTAGATTTGTTGATGTGGCAACATATGTTGTACAAAGTGAGTGAGAGCATGAATGCCCCCCGTATCGAGCACGGTCACGGCATCGCACTGCAACACGATATGTTTAATCTCGTGATCGGTATGTACGGTTTTATCGTGTAAATCCGCAAAGAGTTTATCTGCCGCCGCAAAGAACAATGGGCCACTGATACGGTAAGCTAACACATCATTCAGATCTTCTGGTGCAGGTTGTTCAATGGCTTTTGTCATTTCTGCAATGGTGCGGATAAATAAGAGACTCGCCAATAATACACCAACTGAGATGGCAATCACCATATCGAATAACACAGTGAGAATTAGGCAAGTGAACAACACCGCCATTTCATTTTGTGTAGAGCGACGCGCCAAACGAATAATTTCAGGCACGTTTGCCATATGCCAAGCCACCATTAACAACAATGCTGCCATGGAAGAAAGTGGCAAGTAAGACAGGGCGTTCGCAAAGAATAACAGTGAGAATAAGACTAAGAGTGCATGAACAACACTAGATATTGGTGATACCGCACCCGATTTCACATTAGCTGCTGAGCGCGCAATAGCTGCGGTTGCGGTAATCCCGCCTAAGAATGGCGAAACAATATTCCCTAAACCCTGAGCAAGTAGTTCATTATTGGAGCGATGTTTAGTGTCAGTCATGTTATCTAAAATAACCGCACAAAGTAGTGACTCAATCGCACCTAATACTGCCATTGAAAAGGCTGCAGGTAAGAGATCTTGTATTTTATCAAAATTCCAATTAATGATTTTACCCTGCGCGTTTGGAATATTCCAAGGTAAGGCAAACTCGGGCAAGACATTTGGAATGCCATTTCCCGTTGTGCCATCCGCTAAGGTGTAGTGGAACGCCGTGCCGATGGTTTCAACCGAGAAACCAAATTGCCCTAAGGTTAATGCCATCAGTGTACCAATAATCACAGCAGGTAAATGACCTGGTACTGGTAAACGAAGTTTGTGCCATTGTGTGAGTACAAATAAGGTGGCAAAACCAACAGCGGTATCAGCCCAGCTAATCGTCGGAAGTGCGGTCAAAATAGCCTGTACTTTTTCAATATAGTGAGACGGCATCTGGGCAATATCTAAACCTAAGAAATCTTTGATTTGCAAGGTGCCG
>CABQSN010000012.1:0-20123 GCA_902466845.1 uncultured Haemophilus sp. | reverse complement strand
CATCAAGCGAACTTGCTTCACACCTAATAATTCAAACATATCGGCACACACATTAAAGTTACGCTCATCAGCTTTAAAGCCTAATGCAAGGTTGGCTTCAATAGTATCCATGCCTTGATCTTGTAATGAATAAGCACGAATTTTATTAATTAGACCAATGCCTCGTCCCTCTTCACGATGATAGATCAATACACCTCGACCCGCTTCGCTAATTTGACGTAATGCAGCTGCAAGCTGGAAACCACAATCGCATTTTAAACTGTGTAATGCATCACCCGTTAAGCATTCAGAATGAATGCGGGCAAGCACAGGCTCATCTTGGTTTGAAATATCCCCCATTACTAAAGCGACATGTTCTTTTTTTGTATCGGGAAATTCAAATCCGACCATTTTAAATATGCCATATTCGGTAGGTAAATTGGCTTGAGCAACCAGTTGGATTTTTGACATAACGTATCCTTTTTTCAACTTTATTCTGCTAAAATGTGCACTTTATTTTTATTATCAAGAGGCAACAATGTTTAAAAGGCTGTCATTATATACGTTATTCCTTTGTCTTGTACCATTTTTTGTTTGGGGTTTTGCTTATCATTGGCATGGAAACAACCAATTAATGGAATGGGATTATTGGCTTTATCTTTTAACCGAAACCGGTAGCGTGCCTTACGCTTTAATTACCTGTGGTGTGTTTGCTTTACTTTTCCGTTTTCTTTTTGAAAATCGTAAACAATGGATTATGGGCGTGATTGTAATGGGCTTGTCCGTATTATCCACACAAGTAATTAAAACAGGTTTAAAAACGGTTTTTGCCGAGCCACGTCCTTTTACCGTCTATTTAGCGGAAAAAACAGAAAGTACGACGGATGCTTTTTATCATCAAGATCGTTCAGAACGTGCAAAATTAGTGGATAAATTCTATCCCACACAAGCCGATACACCTGCCTGGTTAAAAGCACATTATGAAGATGAAACGGGTTATTCTTTTCCATCAGGGCATTCTATTTTCGCAGCGACTTGGCTTATGTTAGCCGTAGGGTTTAGCCAATTATTGGGCAATCGTTCTTTTAAAGCGGAATTGCTTATTGGAGCCATGACAATTTGGAGCGTATTAATGTTGATTAGCCGAGTCCGCCTTGGAATGCATTATCCTATCGATTTATTTGTGGCGATAATTTCGGCATGGATTGTTCATTTGATTATTTTTGGTTTCTTGCAGAAGAAAGGCTTGTTTAACAATAAATAGCATCAAAGACCGGTTTTAGTGATAAAGCCGGTCTTTTTTATTGCTTGTAGAAAATATGATTTTTATCATGGATTTTCATTTTGATTTCAAGGAAAATACAGCCTATATATTCCAACAATTTTGACCGCTCTTTTGAGGAGACAATATGTATTACGGTATTGATATCGGTGGCACAAAGATTGAATTAGCTGCTTTTAATGCAAAATTAGAAAAGCTTTATACCGAGCGCGTGCCAACGCCACAAACAGATTATCAAGATTGGTTACAAGCGATCAAAACGCTAGTAGAACGTGCGGATGCCCACTTTGGTGAAAAAGGCACGGTAGGCCTTGGGTTGCCAGGATTTGTTAATTTGACAACGGGGCTTGCTGAAGTGACGAATATTCGTGTTGCAGATAATAAGCCAATTTTAGCCGATCTTGAACGCGTTTTAGATCGTGAAGTGCGGGCAGAAAATGATGCAAATTGTTTTGCACTCTCTGAAGCCTGTGATGAAGAAAATACCCAATATCCATCTGTGTTAGGGCTTATTTTGGGGACGGGCTTTGGTGGTGGTTTTGTAATTAATGGCAAAATTCACTCAGGACAAGTCGGGATGGCAGGGGAGTTAGGCCACCTTCAATTAAATTATCATGCCTTAAAATTATTAGGCTGGGATAAAGCGCCAATTTACCAATGTGGTTGTGGCAATCAGGCTTGTTTAGATACGTATATTTCTGGTCGCGGCTTTGAAATGTTGTACCGTGATTTAAAAGGGAAAGAATTATCAGCCAAAGACATTATCGATCGTTTTTATGTGAAAGAGGAAAGTGCGGTTGATTTTGTTCGCATTTTTGTAGAGTTAGCGGCTATTTCTATCGGTAACATTATCACTGCATTTGATCCTCATATGATTGTGTTAGGTGGTGGCTTATCGAATTTTGATTATCTTTATGAAGCCTTACCCAAAGCATTGCCTGCTCATTTAATGCGTAGTGCAAAAGTGCCACCAATCAAAAAAGCAAAACATGGTGATTCTGGTGGAGTTCGTGGTGCTGCAGCATTATTTTTAAAACGTGAATAGATTTAATCTAAAAATATAGCAAAAATTTGAATAAATTTTGTGTTATAGGATAAAAATCCAGTTTTTTTCTAAGAAAACTGGATTTTTTCTTTTATCTCTCTACAATCAAAATATTAATTTTTTAAAGCGAGGTTTTTATGTTGACAGAATTTGGGAACTGGATTGAGCAAGGTTTAACATGGGTTGTTGAACATTTAGATGAGCCATTATGGAATATCACCATTGTTATTTTATTAGGTGTAGGTCTATTTTTTACAATTACTACAGGCTTAGTACAGTTACGCCTTTTCCCTGCAAGTATACGTGAAATGTGGTTTGGCCGTGCGGCAGAAGGTAATTCTTTAACGCCATTCCAGGCGTTTGCAACAGGACTCGCAAGCCGGGTTGGTGTTGGTAATATCAGTGGTGTAGCAACGGCAATCGCATTGGGGGGGGAAGGTGCGGTGTTCTGGATGTGGGTAACTGCATTTATTGGTATGTCGAGTGCCTTTGCGGAATCTACCTTAGCACAAGTATTCAAAATTCAAGATAAAGATGGCTCTTTTCGTGGTGGCCCTGCTTACTATATTACACAAGGTTTAAAATCACGTTGCTTAGCAGTAGCGTTTGCTGTATCACTTATTTTTACCTTTGGTTTTGCATTTAATTCAGTACAAGCAAACTCAATTGTGGAAGCAACGAAAAATGCTTGGAATTGGCAAGGTGAATATGTTGGTCTTGTTTTAGTGATATTGACCGCCGCCATTATTTTCGGTGGCGTAAAACGTATTGCGACCATTTCTAGTAGCGTAGTACCGATGATGGCACTCTTTTATTTAATCATGTCGGTAATTATTTTAGGTATGCATATTGATATAATCCCGACTGTAATTACCAATATTTATAAAAGTGCCTTTACTTTTCAATCTGCCGCTGGTGGGATGTTTGGTGCTTTGGTCTCTAAAGCTATGATGATGGGGATTAAACGAGGATTATTCTCTAATGAAGCGGGGATGGGCTCTGCACCAAATGCAGCGGCTGCCGCTCATGTAAAACATCCAGTTAGTCAAGGTTTAGTACAAATGCTTGGTGTGTTTGTAGATACCATGATCGTTTGTACTTGTACGGCAGTAATTATTCTGCTTTCTGATAACTATGGCAGTGAAACACTGAAAAGTATTTCCTTAACGCAAAACGCATTGCGTTATCATGTTGGGGAGTTTGGCGTACACTTCTTAGCTTTCATTTTATTGCTTTTCGCTTATTCCTCTATTATCGGTAACTATGCTTACGCAGAAAGTAACATTCGCTTTATTAAAAATAAACCTTGGTTTGTATGGGCATTCCGTTTATCGGTATTATTCTTCGTTTATTTCGGTTCGGTAAAATCAGGTAATGTTGTGTGGAATTTTGCGGATACCGTGATGGCTGTGATGGCAATTATTAACTTAGTCGCGATTATTTTACTTTCCCCAATTGTGTGGAAGTTAATGAAAGACTATCAGCATCAATTAAAAGCAGGAAAAGAGCCTGAATTTAAAATTGACCTTTATCCAGAAATTAAGAAGCGAGTATTAGAGCATCGAATTTGGAAATAAGTGTTCAATGAAATATGAAAGGCGGAGAATTCCCGCCTTTATTTTTAGATTTAAAATCTGTTTATAAAATTAACCGCACTTATAGCAATCCACCTTGACCTAATGCTGGGTCGGTTTCACGTGCTTTTAATGCATCTTCAACTGTTAAGCCTAATGCTTTCGCAACGCCTTCACCATATGCAGGATCACACCAGTGACAGTTACGGATATGACGGTATTTGATGAACTCAGGCGCATCGCCCATTGCAGCCGCAGTATTGTTGAATAATGCTTGTTTTTGCTCTGGATTCATTAAGTTAAATAATGCACGCGGTTGGCTGAAGTAATCGTTATCGTCATTGCGATAATCCCAATGTGCCGCATCGCCATTGATACGAAGTGGTGGCTCAGCAAAATCTGGTTGTTGTTGCCATTGGCTGAAGCTGTTTGGCTCGTAGTGCGGTAGGCTGCCATAGTTACCATCTACACGACCTTGTCCATCACGTTGGTTGCTATGAACAGGGCAACGTGGACGGTTTACTGGAATTTGACGATAGTTCACACCTAAACGATAACGTTGCGCATCTGCATAGTTGAATAAACGAGCTTGTAACATTTTATCTGGGCTTGCACCGATACCTGGAACTAAATTGCTTGGTGCAAATGCAGATTGCTCTACGTCAGCAAAGAAGTTTTCAGGATTACGGTTAAGCTCAAACTCTCCTACCTCAATTAACGGATAATCTTTTTTCGGCCACACTTTAGTTAAATCGAATGGATGATAAGGTACTTTTTCCGCATCTGCTTCAGGCATAATTTGTACATATAATGTCCATTTAGGGAAATCACCGCGTTCGATTGCTTCATATAAATCACGTTGGTGGCTTTCACGATCATTTGCAATGACAGCTGCTGCTTCTGCATCTGTTAAGTTTTTAATACCTTGTTGGGTGCGGAAGTGGAATTTTACCCAGAAACGCTCACCAGCCTCATTCCAAAAACTGTAAGTGTGTGAACCAAATCCATGCATATGGCGATAGCTTGCAGGAATACCACGATCACTCATTACAACGGTTACTTGGTGTAATGCTTCTGGTAATAATGTCCAGAAATCCCAGTTGTTCGTTGCTGAACGCATATTAGTGCGAGGATCACGTTTTACCGCTTTGTTTAAGTCTGGGAATTTACGTGGATCACGTAAGAAGAACACAGGGGTGTTATTACCCACTAAGTCCCAGTTACCTTCTTCGGTATAGAATTTTAATGCAAAACCGCGAATATCACGCTCTGCATCAGCTGCACCACGTTCACCCGCAACAGTGGTAAAGCGTGCGAACATTTCTGTTTTTTTACCCACTTCACTGAAAATTTTTGCACGCGTATATTTCGTAATATCGTGTGTGACAGTAAAGGTACCAAATGCACCGGAGCCTTTAGCGTGCATACGACGCTCAGGAATAACCTCACGTACGAAATCAGCTAATTTTTCGTTAAGCCATAAATCTTGTGAAAGTAATGGACCACGCGGACCTGCAGTTAAACTGTTTTGATTGTCCGCCACAGGCGCACCATTTCCCATAGTTAGGTTAGTAGACGATAAATGCGAAAAAGGGCATTGAGAACTCATTATTAACTCCTTGTATGTATGAAATAAGTAGGGTTGAAATAAATTTCGTAAACATCATACAAAAAGGTTTCAGTGATTAAAATCTATTAAATTAATCAAAATAATCTATTAATTTAAAGAGGGATTGAATTTTGTATCAAATTTCATGAAAGGCTGTTATATTCGCTTTAAATGAGACAAAAATACTAGTCTAACTGAAAACAATTACGTCCATTCATATCTAATAATTACTTATTAGATATGAATAAAATTTTTATTATTTAGTTGAATTGCAATGCCGATAAGTCAGGAAATAGTAAGAGAGGGCTGAAATAACCACGCAAGCTGTCATTGTATAGAGCATTGGTGCAGCTGTTTCCATTTTAAAGCTTGCTACTAGAGAACCCATCACCGCACCGACACCAAAACGTACACTTCCCATTAATGAATTTGCGGTACCCGCCATCGTTGGGAATTTTTCTAGAATAGAGGCGGTCGCATTGGAGGAAATTAATGGGTTTTGTCCTACAAAAAAGGCTACACCAATTGCCATTGACCAAAAACCAAAATCAAAAAGCGCGGTTAAAAATAACCAAATTCCTGAAATGAATTGTACGGCAATACCAATTCGTAACATGGTTTCTGCACCTAGCTTCAATACAAATTTACCATTTAGATAAGATGCAGCGGTCATAATAGCAATATTGATCATAAAGAAATAGCCGAATTGATCGACAGGAATACCATAAATACCGATATAGACAATCGATCCCGCAGTGACGAAGGCAAATAAACCACCAAATCCAAAAGAGGCTGCTGCCATATAACCTAACACTTCTTTTTGTTTAGAAAGCATCATGAAGTTACGGGCAATAATATTAAGACGCAAGGGAATACGATTTTCTTGCTTATGGGTCTCGGGAATAATGAAAAAGACAAGCAATGTCGCAAGAAATCCCATGATGCCAATTACATAAAAAATCATATGCCAGTGGAAATATTTCACGATATATCCGCCAATCACTGGTGCAACAAGCGGTGCAATCATAAAGACAAGTGTAATGGTGGACATGACTCGAGAGAGCTGATCTTTGCTAAATAAATCTCGTAATAAGGCTCCTGAAAGCACCACAGGCGCAGCACCAAAGAAACCCTGAATGAAACGCAGAGCAGTGAAACTGCCAATAGAATGAATACTCGTTAAAATAATGGATGTGATAGCACCAATAATGACCCCTAATAAAATAATCGGTTTACGACCAAAGCTATCACCAAAAGGCCCCCAGAACAATTGTCCTGCAGCCATACCATAGGCGAAGAATGTCAGCGTGTACTGCACTTGCTCGGAGTCGATATTTAAGTCTTTGGCAATATTTAAAAAGGACGGAATATACATATCCACGCCCAAAGGCGGTAGCATCGAGAGGATGCCGAGCGTGGCGATAAAAATAAAGGTAGGTTTAATATTTTGGCTCATATTATTTCACTAAATTGTCGATTTCTTCCTGAGTGAGTGGACGAAATTCGCCTTCTTCTAAGCTTTCATCTAATTCAACGTTGCCGATTCTCCAACGATGGAGTGTCACGACTTTATTACCCAGTGCGGCAAACATTCGTTTCACTTGGTGATAGCGCCCTTCAGAGATAGTCAGATTCACGTTGTAATCATCTAACACTTCAAGTTTTGCTGGCTTAGTTGGTTCTTTTTCGCCACGTAATAGAATGCCTTCTTCACAAGCTGAAGCATAATGGTTTTCAACTGGATCAGCTAAAGTGACTAAATAGGTTTTTTCGCATTGATGCTTTGGTGAAGTAATACGATGTGACCATTGCCCATCATCCGTTAATAGCACGAGGCCAGTGGTATCCACATCTAATCGTCCAGCACTGTGTAACTTGCCTGAAAGAGGTGGTTCAAAGAATTGATAAATAGTAGGATAGTCACCATCATCATGAGAGCAAACATAGCCCTGAGGCTTATGCAACATAAAATATTGGCCTTCTTCTACCCAAGGCAACAATTCATCTTCAAAATAAATTTCATCTTCTAGGCTTACTTTGATCGCACCATTTTTCACAATTTCACCATTAATTTTGACCGCACTTTGGCGAATGGCCTTGGTGGCTTGTGAACGGGTTAAACCTGTATTCTCGGCAATAAATTTATCTAGTCGCATCGTAAACTCTTATTTTTGATTGAACCAGCTGACGTAATCAAACTGATCGTAATATTTTTCACCATTCCAACCGGAAAAAGTAAATAAATCGCCCACTTCGCCTTCGTTTTCAAAGCCTTTAATGTAGAACGCAGATTTTAATTCAGGATATGGCTTGTGGGTAAAGACGACTTTGTTTGGATAAGGCAAGTTATCGAAGGCTTGCAGGTCTTCATATTTTGCACCTTTTCCACCATCTTTATCTGTCATCATAATAAACAAGTTATCTAGGTCTAAACGCTGTGAGCGAGCTTCCCACTTTTCCCGAGCCTCTTGTTCGGAGTGGTAGTGCATAAAGTGCACTTTAAGATCACCTAATAGACCAACGGGATACGGTTTTTCTGTTTGTATAAATTGAAGCGGTTGTGCTTGATAGAATGTGATGTTTTGTAGATATCGAACAAAATCGCTTGGGTCTAAATAAAGGTTAACAAACGGAGAATTAAAAGGCTGATTTAGGTCGTGCAAAATAAATGCACCGACACAGTTTGCAGAAATTACTGACATGCCTTGGTTGGTTAACCGTTGTTGGAAGGTTTTGTTAATCGCTTTCCGTTGTAATTTATTGATGGCACTTCTAAATTTAGAAAACAAACTCATTATTTACATCCTGCATGTTTTTTTGCGACATAGTAACGTTTTTGGTTCGAAATGTGAAGAAAAGACAAAAAGTGCGGTCGATTTCACTCATATTTTGTAATAAATTTGTAAAATTTTTGCGGTATGTCACAAAATTCTCTTAAAAAGAGAGTATAATGGCGCAAATTTTATTTAGCCTAAGTGAAAATGGAGTATTTTTATATGAGCGAACAATTGCGCCAAGCTGCATTAGATTTTCATGAATTCCCAATTCCGGGAAAAATTGCAGTCACCCCAACCAAATCATTAGAAACCCAACATGATTTAGCCCTTGCGTATTCTCCAGGTGTTGCTGAGCCTTGTTTAGAGATTGAAAAAGATCCTTCAGCAGCAAGCCGTTATACTGCACGTACTAATTTAGTGGCTGTGATTTCAAATGGTACTGCTGTATTAGGTTTAGGAAATATTGGTGCGCTTGCATCAAAACCTGTTATGGAAGGGAAAGGGGTATTGTTCAAAAAATTTGCCGGCATCAATGTATTCGATATTGAAATCAATGAACATGATCCAGATAAATTAATCGATATTATCGCTTCATTAGAACCTACTTTTGGTGGGATTAACCTTGAAGATATCAAAGCACCGGAATGTTTCCACATTGAAAAAGCATTGCGTGAACGAATGGGAATTCCGGTATTCCATGATGACCAACATGGTACTGCCATTATCGTCGGTGCAGCAGCATTAAACGGTTTAGAAATTATTGGTAAAAATATTGCAGATGTTCGCTTAGTAGTAAATGGCGCAGGTGCTTCAGCTATTGCTTGTACTAACTTGCTTCGTGCATTAGGTTTCAAAAAAGAAAATATCACCATGTGTGACTCTAAAGGTGTGATTTTCAAAGGCCGTGGCGATAACATGGATGAAACTAAACAATTCTACGCGATTGAAGATAATGGTTGGCGCACATTAGCGGATGCCGTTAAGGGAGCTGATGTGTTCTTAGGTTGCTCTAAAGCAGGTGCATTAAAACCTGAAATGGTGAAAACCATGGCAGAAAATCCATTAATTCTTGCATTAGCTAACCCTGTGCCTGAAATTACCCCAGATGAAGCCAAAGCAGTTCGTCCAGATGCGATTGTTTGTACTGGTCGTTCAGACTTTCCAAACCAGGTAAATAACGTACTTTGTTTCCCATTCTTATTCCGTGGTGCATTAGACGTAGGCGCAACAGCGATTAATGAGGAAATGAAATTAGCGGCTTCTCATGCCATTGCGAGTCTTGCGAAAGAACCGGTTCCATTAGAAATTATTGCTAATTATGGTGCGTTATCATTTGGGCCAGATTATGTCATTCCGACTCCGTTCGATCCTCGTTTATTATTTACCGTGTCTTCTGCGGTAGCGAAAAAAGCAATGGAAACAGGTGTGGCAACCCGTCCAATTACCGATTGGGCAGCTTATGAAAAACAATTAAAAGCATTAGTTGCAGCTTAATCCTTCTCTTTCAAAGTGCGGTCAAAAATGATGATGTTTTTAACCGCACTTTGTGTTTTTTTATCTGTCTATGAAAGGAATGGCACATTAGCGTGCTTTAAATTAATCAAGGGGTAGCGATTCCCTTAGGACTTATGAGTGTCAATATGAGTGTCAAAATGAAACAAACACGTTCTCCTTTATATCCGATTTTTCTCTTCGTCATCATTAATCTGATCATTTTCACCTTGTCTCGTCTTGGGCTTGCGATTTGGCAGGCAGACCGCGTCTCTGCGGTAGCGGGCTGGGGGCAATTATTCTTACAAGGCTTGCGTATGGACATCGTGGCTTTGTGTTATCTATTTGGTGTGCCAGCATTATTTACGGTGTTATTTCATAATAGCCGTATTTGGAAAATGATTTTACGTATCTGGCTTACCCTTGGTAGTGTGTTTATTCTGTTTATGGAACTCGCGACACCGGCATTTATCGAAACCTATGATTTCCGTCCAAACCGTCTCTTTATCGAATATCTAATTTATCCGAAAGAAGTCTTTTCAATGTTGATGGAAGGCCATTTAACTGCGGTCATTTTTAGCCTTATTTTTACCGTTGTTGCATTCGTTTGCTATTGGAAACTGTCTGGTTATGCGGTGAAAAATTTACGCCCAATGAGCTGGAAATTACGTCCTGTTGTCGCATTGCTTGTGATTGCAGTTGCTTTTTTAGGGGCGCGTTCAAGTTTCCAACACCGTGGTGTCAACCCTGCAATGGTGGCTTTTTCTTCCGATGGTTTAGTGAATTCTCTTGTGTTGAATTCAGGCTATTCAGTTCTTTATGCGGCACAGCAATTTAAAGATGAAGGTTCTTCTTCTGCGGTGTATGGCAAAATGGATACTGATGAAATGTTGCGTATTGTCAAAGCCAGCCGTGGCCGTCCTGAAAGTGATTATATTTCAGAGAAGATTCCAACATTAACGAAAAACCAAGCCACTTACCAAGGTAAACCGAAAAATATCGTCATTATTTTGGAAGAAAGTTTTGGGGCGCAATTTGTGGGTACGTTAGGCGGAAAACCACTTTCACCTGAATTTGATAAATTAGCCAAAGAAGGCTGGTTATTTGAAAATCTCTATGCTACGGGGACGCGTTCTGTTCGTGGTATTGAAGCCACCACAGCTGGCTTTACACCTACTCCAGCACGTGCAGTGGTGAAATTGAATAACAGTCAAAGTGGTTTCTTTACCATTGCAGATTTACTTGCTAAACAAGGTTACAACACTTCCTTTATTTATGGTGGTGAAAAACACTTTGATAACATGGCAAGCTTCTTCTATGGCAACGGCTTCCAAACCATTATCGATCAAAAAGATTACCAAAATCCAAAATTTACCGCGACTTGGGGCGTGAGTGATGAGGATTTATTTGATAAAGCGAACGAAACCTTTACCCAATTACAGAATGAAGGAAAACCATTCTTTAGCTTAGTATTCAGTTCAAGCAATCACGATCCTTTTGAATTTCCGGATGGTAAAATTGAGCTTTACGAACAACCAAAAGCAACCCGTAATAACAGCGCAAAATATGCGGATTATGCCATTGGTTATTTCTTCAAATTAGCGAAACAATCTAATTATTGGAAAGATACCGTGTTCTTGGTGATTGCAGACCATGATTCCCGTGCAGCGGGTGCAAGCTTAGTACCAATTAAGCATTTCCATATTCCAGCGTTAATTTTAGGGGATCATGTAGAGCCACGCCGAGACAGTCGTTTAGTGAGTCAAATTGATATGCCGACAACCTTACTTTCTATTGCGGGGGTAAGTGGTAATTATCCGATGATTGGTTTTGATTTAACGCAAGACGTTAATCCAGATCGTGCCTTAATGCAATTCGATCAAACTCAAGCCTTAATGAAAGGTAATCATGATGTCGTTATCCAAACACCAAATAGCAAAGCAAAAGGCTATGTGTATGATAAAGAAAAAGATACATTGACTGAAAAAGAGGTGCCGGAAGAAATGAAAAAAGAAGCCTTGGCACATGCTTTACTTGGCAGCTATTTGTATAAAAACCGTTTATATAAAGGCAGTGAAGAGAAATAAAGTGCGGTCAGTTTTAAGCTAATTTAAAGGGCGAATGATTTCGCCCTTTTTCTTTATATGATTTGCTCTTAATGATTTTCAGCAATAACACGTGGGAATAAAATATTATTTTCACGATGAATATGCATCATTAAATCGTCAATAAATTCTTGGATACCGCTGTAAAGTGCAAGCCATGTATTACAAGCATCTGCTGGAGGCGTCATATTATTTGTTAATGATTTCAATACTTCCAAATGTTCGCCATGTTCAGCATGTTCCATTTCCATCATACGAATTGGCATTTGTGCCATCATATAATTACCCGCTTTGATCATTGGGAAAAGCACATGCTCTTCTTTCATCATATGGTTGCTCAAATCCTCATAGACATTGCGTAATTCAGCAGCAACACCCATTGGACAATCTTCACGATCGCCATGAACACTTTCTACACGATCCGCTAAGACGATTAATTCTTGAAGTTGTTCACGGTGGCGTTGATGGTAGCGAACTAAAATATGATCGATAATTTCAGGATAAGTTGCATTAACCCAATATTCTTCAGGGTTTTCTGCTTTGCTGTTTTGAAGCTCGGTTAAACGGGTTTCAATTTCTGCTAAATTTAATCCTTTTTCTGCCGCTGCGTTTGCAAGTGTATCGGAACCCCCACAGCAGAAATCCAAATCGTATTTACGAAGTAGGGAAGTTGAGCCGGGTACGCTGACAGCGATTTCACTTAATTTTTTATCTCCAAAAGACATAATGAATCTCCTTATTGATGAGGTAGAGTTAAAAGTTGAGTGAAATACTAAGATAACAAATGGAAAATGCAACGGTTTTTTTAGCAAAGTATGATTTAAATCAAAGCTAAAAGTTAAAGTTACCGTGTTGTAGGTATCGAGGAGTATTAAAAGTGAAAGTTGCATTGCTTTGATGAGGTGTTATTATTCGAGCATAGAGAGGGGATAATCATGAAGCGGATCTATCGATTTTTGGCTATTGGCTTGATGTTAGTGGTTTTAGGTGCTGGATATTTTTTTACGAATTTAACGATTTTTGACCGTACATTTATTCAACTAAAAACGTCACAAAAAGTGAGTTATATTCCTTTTAAAAACAAATTAAATATGAAATGTGACAAGGCTGATTATTCGGTGCCTAAATTAGCCAGTTCTCGTTTTAATTTGATAACTTGGAATGTACATAAAGGGCAAGATAAAGGTTGGCAAGAGGATTTAGAACGACTCTCTAAACAGGCTGATTTTGTGTTATTGCAAGAGGCGACACAATATCAAAATTTAAGTACATTTTCGACCGCACTTTTTGTGTCCTCTTTTTCTTTTAAAGATCTCTTATCGGGTGTCAAGACATTCACTAAAACGCAACCAGAATGGTATTGCGGTGGTGGCATAGCAGAACCATTAATACAAATACCTAAAGTGGCAAGTGTGATGAGTTTTCCATTAGAAAAAGACGCTAGCTTGCTACTTATTAATGTACATTTGATTAATTTTGAATGGGGAATTTCGGCTTATCAAACTCAGTTAGAGCAGCTCTTTTCTTTTGTGGAAAATCATCAAGGCCCCATCATTATATCTGGCGATTTTAATGCATGGAATGAGCGTCGTCTGAATTTAGTCAATAATTTGATGCAAAAATATGGACTAGATGCAGTGACGCTATCTCAAGATGAACGATTGCGATTTTTAGGTTATCCACTTGATTATATTTTTACGCGAGGCGTAAAAGTGGTGAGTGCAACATCAGAAGTGGTTACTTCGTCAGATCATAATCCGTTGCTCGTTGAGTTTGAATTGGAATAAAGTGCGGTCAGATTTTGAGAAAATTTTAGGGCTAACGTTATGTTAGCCCTAGGTCTTAATTATTTAGTTTGGTTAATTAAGAATTGCGTTAATAAAGACACCGGACGACCCGTTGCACCTTTATTTGCACCTTGAAGCCAAGCTGTCCCCGCAATATCTAAATGTGCCCAAGTGTACTTTTTCGTAAAGTTAGAGAGGAATGCGCCTGCAGTAATTGCACCGCCCCAACGACCGCCAATATTAGCTAAATCGGCAAATGGTGATTTTAATTGCTCTTGATATTCTTCACTTAATGGTAAACGCCAGGCTTTGTCAGTAGTTTGCTGTGCGGCTTGTAATAACTGTTCTGCTAAGGCATCATCAGTTGAAACTAAGCCACTGTTATGTTGACCTAAAGCAACCACACAAGCGCCAGTCAGGGTCGCAACATCAATCACATATTGCGGTTCAAAACGTTCTACATAGGTGAGCGCATCACAAAGTACTAAACGTCCTTCCGCATCTGTATTTAACACTTCTACGGTTAAACCATTCATCGTGGTGAGAATATCACCTGGACGATAAGCATTGCCATCAGGCAAGTTTTCACAACCTGCTAATACACCGATAACATTGAGTGGAAGATTTAATTCTGCAATGGCTTTCATCGTACCAAATACCGAAGTTGCACCGCACATATCGTATTTCATCTCATCCATATCTGCGGCTGGTTTTAAAGAAATACCGCCCGCATCAAAGGTTAAACCTTTACCCACTAACACGATTGGTTTTGCGTTTTTATCAGGCACATTGTTGAAATGTAAAATAGACATATAAGCTGGGTTTTGTGAACCGCGAGATACGGCTAAATACGCATTCATGCCAAGTTTTGTCATGTCTTCTTCATCAATCACATCGAGGGAAAGTGCGGTTGATGTTTCAGCTAATTTTTTAGCTTGTTCTGCTAAATAAGCTGGTGTGCAAATATTAGGTGGCATATTCGCGATATTACGCGCAGCTTTTACACCATTTGCGATGGCTTGAGCTTCTGCAATAGCTTGCTGAGCTTGTGAATCATCGGTATTAAAAACGATTTCTTGAAGAGAGATAGCATCCGCTTTTTTACTCTTAAATTCGTCGAATTGATAAAGGCTATGTTCGATGGTTTCAACGGTAAAACGCACATTCCAAAATAGATCGCGATCTTTAATTTCCACATCCGTTAAATTATTCACCGCTTGTTGAATATTTAATTCTTTTAATGTTTGGGTAACACGTTGGATGATTTGTTTAAATTGGCGTTCAGTCGTTTCACCTTTTTTGCCACAACCTGCGACTAATACGCGTTTAGTTGCAAGATTCGGCAACGAATGAAGCAGAGTAGCTTGGCCAATTTTGCCTGAAAGATCTTGGCTTTGAGCTAACTGGCTGAGGTAACCTTGTGTGATTTGATCGATTTCATTGAAACTTTTTGTCAATTCATTGTTCTCATAAATGCCGATAATAAGGCAATCGGTTGATTGAGAAAGTGCGGTTGAGTTTGCTTGATATTTCATGTTATTTCCTTATGTTGCTAATTTGCTATTTAAATCAGTCAAAATAAGGTATCATACGCCATCTAAATTAGCCAGTTTCCCGTGTTTTTTAGTTAGAAAAAAAGAATGATATTAACCCGATATTTAACAAAAGAAGTCTTTAAAAGCCAAATTGCGATTTTGTTTATTTTGCTTTTAATTTTCTTCAGCCAACAACTTGTTCGCGTGCTTGGTTCAGCGGCAAATGGTAAAGTACCTGCCGATCTTGTGTTCTCTTTACTCGGATTAGGGATGCCAACAATGGCGCAATTAATGTTGCCATTATGTTTGTTTATCGCCATTTTACTAACTTTCGGTCGACTCTATGCAGAAAGTGAGATCACCGTTATGCGAGCCTGCGGTGTGGGTCAACGTATTCTTGTTCGCGTGGCGTTAATTCTTTCTTTACTCACAGCTGGCTTGGCAGCGTACAACGCTTTGTGGCTTTCCCCATGGGCGATTCAAAAACAAGCAGCCATTGTTGAAGATGCTAAAGCAAATCCTACCATGGGTGCGTTGACTTCGGGTCAATTCATGTCCACAAGTAACAATAATTTCGTTTTATTCATTGATAAGATTAATGGTAATCAAATCAGTGATGTTTATCTTTTCCAAATGAAAGCCAAAGGGCAAACGAAGCCATCAGTAGTTACCGCTGAAAAAGGTGAGTTAAAAGCTTTACCAAATGGCGACCAAGTGCTGAATTTACAAAATACCTTGCGTGTAGAAGGCACATCCGTGCTTCCTGATTTTCGTATTACACATTTTGATGACTACCAAGCGTATTTAGGCCATCAAGAGACAAACTCGGAAAGTGATGAAGCCGCTGAATTATCTTTTGAGCAATTATTAAAAGATAAAAGTGCAGCCGCAAAAGCAGAGTTGCATTGGCGAATTACCTTAATTTTAGCGGTGCCTTTAATGGCGCTTATTGCTGTACCAATGAGTAAAGTGAATCCTCGCCAAGGCCGTTTTGCGAAAATCTTACCAGCATTATTGCTTTATTTAATTTACTTCTTATTACAAAGCTCATTTAAATCTGCGGGTGGCGCAGGTAAGCTTGATGCAGGTTTGTTAATGCCGTTGGTAAATATCGCCTTTTTAATTTTAGGAATTGTGCTGAATAGTTGGGATAGCACTGCTATGCATAAATTCCGTCGTGTATTCAGAAAAGGGTAATAACAATGTTGATGAATACTCTTGATCGTTATATCGGTAAAAGCATTTTAGGGGCAATTTTTGCCACGCTCTTTACATTAGTTGGCCTTTCGGCAATTATCAAATTTGTAGAGCAATTCCGTAGCGTAGGGAAAGGTTCTTATGATATTTGGCAAGCTGTGGCTTATACAGGTTTAACGATGCCAAAAGATGTAGAAACCTTTTTCCCGATGGCTGCTTTGTTAGGTGCTTTAATTGCGTTAGGTAATTTAGCCAGCCGCAGTGAATTAGTGGTCATGCAATCTGCGGGTTTTTCTCGTTTTAAAATTGGATTAGCTGTCATGAAAACGGCACTTCCACTGGTGCTTTTTACCATGATTATTGGTGAGTGGGGGATTCCACAAACTGAACAGTTTGCCCGTGATATGCGTACTCGTGCTCTGTCCGGTGGTTCAATGCTTTCGGTAAAAAATGGTGTATGGGCAAAAGACGGTAATAATTTCGTGTATGTTCGTCGTATTACCGATGATGCACAATTAGAAGATATTTATATTTATACCTTTGATGAACAGCGTAATCTCACTCATTTGAAGCATGCAAATCAAGCACAATATTCTGCTGAAAATAATCAATGGCAGTTGCGTCAAGTGAATAATTCAGCGGTATCAAAAGAACAAATTACCACAACAAACCGTTTAACAGAAGATTGGGCAACAAGCTTAACGCCAGATAAATTAGGCGCAGTTTCATTACGTCCAACGTCATTATCCATTTCAGGCTTGTATGAATATATTGCGTTCTTAAAACAAACAGGACAGGATTCTCGCCGTTTTGAATTAACCTATTGGCGTAAGATTTTTCAGCCCCTTTCTGTAGGTGTGATGATGATGCTTGCGTTATCTTTCATCTTTGGTTCATTACGTAGTGTCACTGCAGGAGCGAGAATCGTAACGGGGATTTGCTTTGGATTCTTGTTCTATGTTGTCAATGAAATTTTTGGACAAATGAGTGTGGTATTTAATGCGCCAGCTTTTTTAGGCGCATTAATGCCAAGCCTCTTGTTTATGGCGATTATTTGGTGGCTACTTGCAAGAAAACGAGATTAATACAAAAAATGAAAAAGGCGAACATATAAAGTTCGCCTTTTTGTTAGCTAAAAAAGTGCGGTCAAAACTGATCGCACTTTAGGAATTTAATCTTCTTTAAATTCTCTCATCATTTCTTCTGCTTTTTTCACCATTTCTGCAGAACCGACGAAAAGTGGTACACGTTGGTGAAGTTCAGTTGGTTGAATATCTAAAATTCGATTGTAACCATCAGAGGCAATACCCCCTGCTTGTTCTGCTAAGAATGCCATTGGATTGCCTTCATAAAGCAAACGAAGCTTACCATTTGGATAGTTAGTTGCACTTGGGTAAATATAGATACCACCTTTTAATAAGTTACGATGGAAGTCAGCTACTAATGAACCAATATAACGTGATGCATAAGGGCGGTTAGTTGCTTTATCTTCTTCTTGGCAGTATTTAATGTATTTTTTTACCCCTTGTGGGAATTTAAGATATTGTCCTTCGTTGATGGAGTAGATTTTACCGTCTTTTGGCATTTGCATATTTTCATGAGAAAGACAGAATGTACCGATAGATGGATCATAAGTGAAACCATTTACACCATGACCAGTGGTATAAACCAACATAGTGGAAGAACCATACACGATGTAACCCGCTGCGACTTGTTTATTACCCGGTTGCATAAAGTCTTCTAAGGTAACAGGTGAGCCAATCGGTGAAACACGACGGTAAATAGAGAAGATTGTTCCAACCGAAACGTTCACATCAATATTGGATGAACCATCAAGTGGGTCGGTCAAAATAATATATTTGGCATTGCGAGCGCGTTCAGTATCAAAAGCGATAAAGCTTTCTTCTTCCTCAGAAGCAAAACCCGCCACTTCTTCACGTGACATGAGGGCCGCATTCATTGTGTTATGGGCGAATAAGTCCAATTTCATTTGGCTTTCACCTTGCACGTTTTCGACACCAGACTGACCAAGAATATTGGTTAAACCTGCTTTGTTGATATCACGATGAATGATTTTTGCTAATAAACGAATAGAAGACAAAATACCACTAAGTTCCCCTTTTGCATTTGGGTACTCCGCTTGGCGTTCAACAATAAATTCACTCAATGTTTTCATGTTTATTCCTTTTTTATAATTGTTAAATAAATAATAGACCCTTTTATTATATGTTATTTAGCACTTTTGATTGAGATCAAAATATAAAGAATGAGATCTTTGTCACATTTTATTTTTGATACAAAGCCTTGACAAAACGTATATATCCTTTAAAAAAGATATAATAGATAAATAACGTCACAGTAAAGGAATACTGTTATGAAATTTACTCATTTTCCTTTCAAATCAAGTTTACTTGCTTGCAGTATTGCTTTGCTTGCTGCGTGCAATTCAATTACTTATCATCCCACTAAAACGATTGAGAAAATAGATCCACAAAAGGGATATCGTTTAGAAAATGCGATGCAGCAGGCATTACAAAAAGAAAATCTGGTGATTATGACTTTTTCAGGTGGTGGTTCTCGCGCGGCATCTTTAGGTTATGGCGTGTTAGAGCAGTTCCAAAATGTCTCAGTGCGTCCAACAGAGAAAGGTAGCACCTTATTGCAAAATATTGATATTGTGTATGGGGTGTCTGGCGGCTCAGTATTAGCAGCCTATTTTGCTTTAGAAGGACAGGACATTATCCCTAAATTTAATAATTCTTTTTTGAAAAAGAATTTCCAGAAAAAAGTCATCAATGAAGTATTTTCGGTGAGTAATGTGCCTCGGCTTACTTCTCCACAGTTTGGTCGTAGCGATTTGTTGCAGGAACAGCTCAATCTTGCTTTATATCGTGGAAAAAAATTTGCAGATCTTGAACAACGTAAAGGACCTTTTGCTGTAATTAATGCCACCGACATGGTCGCTGGACAGGAGGTCTCTTTCACTCAAGATTTCTTTGATTGGCTTTGTGTAGATTTAAATGATGTCGAAATTGCAAGAGCTGTGGCAGCATCCAGTGCTGTTCCATTAATTTTTTCACCCATTACACAAAATAATCATGGTGGTGCTTGCCAAGCCGAGAGTAAAAAAGAATTATTGACACAGATGAAAGTAGGGAATCGTTTGTGGCTAAACAATTTTGAAACCATGAAAAAACGTACGGCTTCTTATCAAAATAATGAGGAAAAACCTTATTTACATTTGGTTGACGGTGGTTTAACGGATAATTTGGGCTTGGCAAGCTTGTTGGATATGTCGAATTTACTCACTGTCAAAAAATTGTATGCAGAGCTGAAAAATTACAATTTACGCAATATTGTCGTGGTAAACGTCAATGCGCAAAGTGAGCTATCGAGCCATATTGATAAGTCTGCTGATGTGCCAGGAATCAAAGAAGTGGTGAACACGGTGATAAATGTACCGATTGATAAAACAACGGAATCTACCGTGAAATATTCACAAAAATTTGCTGATCAATGGAATGCTTACACTAAACATAAAAAAGGTGCAAAAATTAAAGCTTATTTTGTGAATTTAAGTTTGAAAGATTTGCCTGATGGGCAGTTAAAAAATGATGTGCTTAATATCGGGACATCTTTCTATTTACCCCAATCAGATGTGGACAAATTGCGTGAAGCGGCCAAGATTTTATTGGAACAATCGAAAGAATATCATAAGGCACTGAAAGCATTACAATAGCCC